>JAJXXS010000328.1 GCA_021780975.1 Pseudomonadota bacterium | reverse complement strand
ACTGGGAGGCGAGATAGAGGCGGAGGGGCAGGTGGCTCATGGGCACGGTTCACTCTCTATGGTAAGGATGGCCTTGCAGCAAGCTGTAAGCCCGGTATAGCTGTTCCGCCAGCAGCACCCGCGCCAGGCCGTGCGGCAAGGTCAGGCGCGACAGCGCGAACTGAGCGGCGGCGCGTGCCTTCACCGTGGCATCCAGCCCGTCGGCGCCGCCAATGAGAAAGGTCGCGTCGACGCCTGTATCGCGCCAGCGCTGCAGGCGCTCGGCCAACTGCCGTGTGCTGATCTGCTCGCCGTGCTCGTCCAGCGCGATCACGGTGTCCCGGGCCGAAAGGCTGGCCAGGACGCGTTCGCCTTCACGCCTCATGAGCGCAGCCGGTTCCAGGCCGGCAGCGCGCTTCTCAGCGCGGACTTCGGTCAGGGTGAGCGGCAGCTCCGGCGGGAAACGACGGGCGTATTCGGCAAACCCGGCATACACCCATTCCGGCAGACGATTCCCCACGGCCACAATGCGCAGCTTCATGGCTCGATTGTAAGGTAGCCGCGGCCCTAGGAGCCTGTCGGACTTAAAGGAAATCGACTGCAGATCCGCCTGGCCGGCCCATATTTCGCCGCTTTTTTGGGCAATAGAACGCCTATTGCCCGCCAAAATCGTCAAAACCTGGTCTCGACCAGCTAAATTTTCGCTTCGATTCGTCAAGTCCGACAGGCTCCCAGCGGGGGCGTCTCGTGCTGCGCCCGGCCGGTCGGCGAATTACAATCCATGTTGTTGTCTTCCGCAAAGGAATCGCCATGGCCACCCCTAGCCTGGATGAACTCATCACCCTGTTCGACGCCGGCCTGCGCACCGTGTTCGCCTCCGCCGTCGCGGGACGCCCTAATCCGGCTGCGGCGTCGCCCGATGCGGAACTGACGGCGGCGCAGAAGAAGGACGTCGCCGGCCTAATGCGCATCAACCATGTCGGCGAGATTTGCGCCCAGGCGCTCTATCAAGGGCAGGCCCTGACCGCGCGCAATGCCGAGGTGAAGGCGGCGCTGGAACAGGCGGCGCGCGAGGAGACCGACCACTTGGCCTGGTGCGAGAGCCGCATCAACGAATTGGGCGGGCGCAAGAGCCTGCTCAATCCGCTCTGGTACGGAGGGGCTTTTGGCCTTGGCGCAGTCGCGGGCGCGCTGGGGGATCGCTGGAACCTCGGTTTTCTGGCCGAGACCGAGCGTCAGGTGGAAGCCCATCTGGACGAGCACCTCAACCGGTTGCCCGCGCAAGATGAGAAAAGCCGCGCCATACTCGCGCAGATGAAAACCGATGAAGCGCGCCACGCGCAGACGGCGCTGGACCATGGCGGCGCTCCCCTGCCTGCGCCCGTCAGGGCGGCCATGAAGTTTGCCGCCCAGGCCATGAAGCGCACCGCCTACTGGGTGTAAGGCGCGCCTGCCACGGGGTGCACGGGCACAAAAAAACGGCGGGGCTTGCGCCCCGCCGTTGGTTGGGAGATCGGTGGAGGCTTATTCCACGCGTTCCCCGTGCAGGCTGATGTCCAGACCTTCGCGTTCCTGTTCTTCGCTCACGCGCAGGCCCATGACCATGTCCAGCACCTTGAGGATGATGAAGGACACCACAGCGTCGTAGACGAAGGTGACCAGCACGCCCTTGGCCTGGATCATGAGTTGGGCGCCGTTGCCTTCCAGCACGCCGGCGGTGCCGCCGATGGCCTTCACCGCGAACACGCCGGTGAGCAGAGCGCCGACGATGCCGCCGATGGCGTGCACGCCGAAGGCGTCGAGCGAGTCGTCATAGCCCAGCATGTTCTTGAGCGAGGTGGCTGCCCAGAAGCAGATCACGCCGGCGGCGATGCCGATCGCCAGCGCTCCGCCGGGGCCGACGAAGCCGGAGGCCGGGGTGATGGCCACCAGACCCGCCACGGCGCCGGAGCAGATGCCCAGTACGCTGGGTTTGCCCTTCACCATCCATTCCGCGAACATCCAGGCCAGAGCCGCAGCGGCAGTGGCGATCTGGGTGGCGGCCATGGCCATGCCGGCACGGTCGCCCGCGGTCACGGCGGAGCCGGCGTTGAAGCCGAACCAGCCCACCCACAACAGCGCCGCGCCGATCACGGTCAGCACCAGGTTGTGCGGCGGCATGGGTTCCTTGCCGTAACCGACGCGCTTGCCCAGCACCAGGGCCGCCATCAGGCCGGCCACACCGGCGTTGATGTGCACCACGGTACCGCCGGCGTAGTCGAGCACGCCGTCGCCGCCCAGCCAGCCGCCGGGGCCCCACACCATGTGGGCGATCGGTGCGTACACCAGCAGCAGCCACAGGCCCATGAACCAGAGCATGGCGGAGAACTTCATGCGATCCGCGAACGCGCCGGCAATGAGGGCAGGGGTGATGATGGCGAACGTCATCTGGAAGGTCATGTACACCGACTCGGGGATGGTGCCGGCCAGGCTATTGGCCGCATCCAGCCCCATGCCGTCGAGGAACACCCGTGACATGCCGCCGATGAAGCCGTTGCCGCTGGTAAAGGCGAGGCTGTAGCCGGCGATCATCCACAGTATCGTCACCAGGCAGGTGATGGCGAAGCTCTGCATCACCGTGGCCAGCACGTTCTTCTTGCGCACCATGCCGCCGTAGAACAGCGCCAGGCCGGGGATGGTCATCATCAGCACCAGGGCGGTGGAGGTGAGCATCCATGCCGTGTCGCCCGAATTGATGAAGGCCGAGGGCGACGGCGCCGCGGCAGGAGCCGCAGCGGGTGCGGCGGCCGGGGCTGCCGCCGGGGCGCTGGAGGCGCTCACGGCGGTGGCGTCCGGTGCGGCGCTCACTGCAGCCGGTGCGGACGGGGTGGCCGTGGCGTCGTCGGCCAGGACGGCGGGCGCCGCCAAGGCCAATCCTAGCGCCAGGCTGATACTTGCGAGAAAACGTTTCATGTCTTGGCTCCCTACTGCGTTACA
>JAJXXS010000206.1 GCA_021780975.1 Pseudomonadota bacterium | reverse complement strand
TCGAGCTTTCGCGCTCCCTCGCCGATTACTTCACCGCACACCGCCTGCGCCTGACCTTCATCGTCGATGCGACGCTGGTATTCCTCATGCGCGACATCATGATCGGCTTGTTCGAAAACAAGCTGGAGAACCAGGATCTCTATGCCCTCGCAGCCATGCTTCTGGCCCTCACCTTGCTGCGCATCGGTTCCGTCGTCGTATTTCAGCGCGAGCGCCACATGATCGAGCAATTGCAGCGCGAAAGGGGCGCTCGCCAGGATGCCGGCGATTGATCCGCGTCAGATGCGCGGCGCAGGAGACAGGGTGGCCAGTTGGCCGATTCCCATGCTGAGAAACAACTGCTGGATCAGGGCGTTCTGCCCGCGCAGCACGATGGTCTTGCCCTGGCCAAGGAGTTGCATCAACAGATTCATGAACTGCCCCACGCTGGCATATTCGATGCGCGGCACGGAAGAGAGATCCAATATTACCTGGGTGTGCTGGGCTGCATACTTGTTGAGCTTGTTCCATGTGTCAGCCTGATTCCCCCCCAGCACGCCTTCGAGCCGATAGGCCTCTTCCGCCATCTGGTCAGACGCCGCCTCCACTTCACGTGCAGCCACGGCATTGTCCCAGGAGGGTGGTGACAATTCAAAACGCACCGCGTAGTCCACAGCCAGGTCCTCGAATTCCTTCTGTCGCCCCATCAATTGCAGCAGAGCCAGCTGCATGAGCCAGAAAGCCTCCGTAGCAGGCTGGGCATTGAGCTTGCGCTTGAGAAGCTCGAGAAACTTCACCACCCCGCTGACTTCCAGGTGCTGTCCGAGATGGCGGCTGTTGGCCAGAACGGTCGCCACCAGCTTGGCACCGGCCTCATCGATATCCGAAGTGCGGGAGAAATCCACCCGCAAGGGCGCTGTCTTGCCCACGTGGGCAAGATCATCCCGCAATCGCCCCGCGGCGATCATGTCCAACTGCGCTGGCAGATTCAGTACCTTGACGGGGGTGGCCGACTGGGAAATCTTGGTGGCAGCCCACATAGGTGGCGAAGTCTCGAAACGCAAGGCGAAATTCACCGCCAACTTCTCAAACGCCTCGCTTTTATCCATCACCCGATAAAAGTCAAAAAGCATGTGCCAGGCCAGGCCATCGTCCTTTTCCAGGGTAGACAAAAGTATCTTCTCGGTATCGTCGAATTGCTGGCTGGCGTAGAGCAGAGCCGCCTGATCGAGGAGAGATTGGTCACCACCAGCTTCCTCCACCACAATACCGCCGCCCTGAGCCGGATTATTGGGGCTCTCCAGAGCCTGAGTCGGGGACTCTGCGGCAGGGGCGGCAGGCGCGGGCGCCGCCTTCGGCGGTTCCTTGTCCTTGCCTTTCTTGAAAAACGACAGCGCCAAAATCTGAACCTCTCAAAACCCCAATGTTAAAGTCGGTTTCCCATTTCAACAACCGAAGCCGGCATCATGCCTAGCGATGCCCCGGCAAAATCGTCCAGCACTTTGGCAACAAACTGCGGCTCCAGATCCCGCACAATGAAGACAAAACGGCTACGTGTGTCCTCATCCGGCCAACCGGGCAGCTTTTCCTCCGGGTACAAGACATGCTGCACGCCATGCAGCACGCTTGGGGCTGCTTCGCCGGCCACATTAACAATGGCCTTGAATCGCAGCAAATGTCCCGATCGAAAAGACACTAGCATGGCCAGGGCAGATTCCAGGCCCACCCTGCTTATCGGCTCATCCAGGACGATACTGAAGGATTGGACGCGGACATCATGATTTTCCCATGACCCCTTGGCAGGCGCCACCCGCCCCAAAGCATCGCGGCGCACCGGCGCATAGCGGCTCTCCCTGAGCCAACGCAGGACGTCAGGCGACTTGCTGGAGGGGTCATAAAGCCCCAAACCGAAAATTTCCGCGGTGTCGATCGCACCCCTGCACGCGCCGATGATGTGCGCCGCCGGATTTAGCCGCGCCAGCCGTTCCTGCAGGAGCCGACACTGCCCCCCATCGGCCAGGTCGATCTTGGTCAGCAGCAGCCGGTCCGCGACCGCCACCTGGCGGACCGCCTCAAAATAGCTGTCGAGTTGCTGTTCCCCCAGCACGGCGTCCACCGTAGTCACCACGCCATCCAACCGGAAGCGGGCGAAAAGCCAGGGATCATGCAGGAGGACGTCAAGAATGGGCGCAGGATCCGCAATACCAGTGGTTTCTATGACCACGCGCTTGAACGCTGGAATGTCGCCCTTCTGGCGCGCCATGTAGAGGTTTTTCAGGCTGGGGGCAAGGCTGCCGGACAGCGTGCAGCACACGCACCCCCCCGCTAGCAACGCCAAGGGTCCCTCCATCCTCTCCAGCAATTGATGATCGAGACCGACTTCGCCGAATTCGTTCATCAATACCGCAGTGCGGGGCGCGGAACGGATGATGTGGTTCAACACAGTAGTCTTGCCACTGCCGAGGAAACCAGTGAGCAAGGTTACGGGTATGGTGTCCACTGTGGGCATGGGGAACAGGCCTGATAAGGTGTGGCTTGGGAAGATTCCTATGATACCGGAGGCACGGCCACGCCAACCCGACCGGCGGGATGCGGTAACGGCGGGGCCGTGCGCAGCTAGACGGCTCCCTCTGCGGGGTCCCCGCTTTCCAGGCCAAGTTCCTGGATTTTGCGCGTGAGCGTGTTGCGCCCCCACCCTAGCAGATGGGCGGCCTCGATGCGTCGCCCACCGGTATGGCGCAAGGCCGCCTCGATGAGCGTGCGTTCAAAGGCGGGCGACAGATCCTCCAATATCGCGCTCTGCCCCTGGCTCAATCTCATGTCCGCCTCACGCTGCAAGGCTTCCAACCAAGTGCCGCCAGACGGTACGGCAGCGGCCTGTTCGCCCAGCATGTCGGCCGGCAGATCCGCCACCTCGACGATCTGGCCGGGCGACATCACGGTAAGATAATGACAGACATTCTCCAACTGACGCACGTT
>JAJXXS010000277.1 GCA_021780975.1 Pseudomonadota bacterium | reverse complement strand
AAGCTTGCCGCGCTGCCGCACAACGACAGCCGCATGGCGCTGCTGTTCAAGACCCATCCTTCGCCGACCGAGCGTCTCGACGCCTTGTCGGCGGCCATAGGCAGCCGCTTCGACGACCTTGGCGGCCGGGATCTGGCAAACCGGTTTTACCACGTGCAGTGAAAGCACCGCGCCGGGCCCTTCTCGCCCAGGGGCTGGTTTCGGCTGTGCTGATCCTGCTCCTGGCGCTGCAGGCCGCCGGCCAACTGCGCCTGCCTTATTTCCAGCATCTGGAATATCTGTTGTATGACGCGAGCCTGGCGGCCACGGCCCCGGCGGGCCGGGACGACCGCATCGTCATCGTCGACATCGACGAAAAAAGCCTGCGCGAGATCGGCCGCTGGCCGTGGAACCGGGCGGTGATGGCGCGGCTCGTGCGGCGCCTGTTCGGGCAGGACCAGATTGCCGCGCTGGGCTTCGACGTGGTGTTCGCGGAGGCCGATCACAGCTCGGGGCTGGCGCAGATGGAGGCCCTGGAGCGCGGACCTCTGGCCGGAGATGCGTCCTTCGGCCGGCGCCTCGCTGCGCTGCGGGGGCAACTCGACTATGACGCGCGTTTTGCCGACGCCCTCAGGGGCCAGCCGGTGTCGCTGGGGTATTACTTCATCCCGCGCGGCCTGGCCGCCAGCCGCAGCGGCGTGCTGCCCGCGCCGGCGCTGGCGCCCTGGCCAGGACTCGATGCCGACCCTGCGGTCGGGTACGGCGCTAACATCGCCGCGTTGGCACAGGCGGCGCCCAGTGCGGGCTATTTCAACATGCTGGCCGACGCGGACGGCACGGCGCGGCGCTGGGATTTGCTGCAGCAATACCGGGGCAGGCTGTATTCGACGCTGGCGGTCAGCACCCTCAATGAGGCTTTCGGCAACGAGCCGATCGCGGGCGGCATGACTCCGGTGAATTTCCTCTTCTGGCACTGGCAGCAACCATGGCTGTCGGTGGCCGGGCTCAGGCTGCCCATGGACGCGCACTGCAGGGTCTACATTCCCTACCAGGCGGGGCGGCCATTTCGCTACGTCTCCGCCGCTGACGTCCTGGCCGGGCGCGTGCCCGCCAGCGAGTTGGAAAACCGCATCGTGCTGGTGGGTTCCACGGCACCGGGCCTCACGGATTTGCGCGTGACGCCGTTCTCCAATGCCTTTCCCGGCGTCGAGATCCATGCTCAGCTGATTGCCGGCATGCTCGATGGTACGCTGCGCTATGCCCCGGTCTGGGGGCGCCTTGCCGCCACCGTCGCGGTGCTGGTGCTGGGACTCGCGATGCTGGCAGGGCTGGCCCGTTTCGGGCCGCTCGGCGAAGGCCTGCTGGCCCTGGGCCTCTTGGCAATTCTGCTGCTCGGCTACGGCTGGCTGTGGCGGCAGCACTGGGTCTTGCCGCTGGCACCGCCGCTGGCGACCGTGGCAGGGCTGTTCCTGTTCAACTCGGCCTGGGGATTTTTTGCCGAAGCGCGCGCCAAGCACCAGATCACCCGTCTGTTCGGGCAGTATGTGCCCCCGCAGCTGGCCCAGGAGATGAGCCGCGACCCTGGCCGCTACAGCATGGCAGGCCAGTCGCGGGAAATGACGGTGCTGTTTTCCGACATCCGCGGCTTCACCGATTTCTCCGAGAAGCTGCCGCCGGAGGAGCTGGCCGAGGTGCTGAATGCCTACCTCTCGACCATGACGCGCATCGTCCAGGCCGAGCGGGGTACCATAGACAAGTACATCGGCGACGCCTTGATGGCGTTCTGGAATGCGCCGGTGGATCTGCCCGACCATGCCCACCGTGCCGTGGCGGCGGCGCTGGCCATGCAGGCCGCCCTGCCGCAGCTCAATGAGGACTTCGGCCGCCGCGGCTGGCCGCACGTGAAGATAGGCATCGGCGTCAACAGCGGACGCATGAGCGTGGGCAACATGGGCTCGGAATTCCGGCTGTCGTATACGGTGATGGGCGACGCTGTGAACCTGGGCTCGCGCCTGGAAGGAATCACCAAGCAATACGGCGTGGGCATCCTGGTGACCGAAGCGACCCGCAGCCGGGCGCCGGATTTTCTCTATCGGCCCATCGATGTGGTGAGGGTGAAGGGCAAGGAGCGGCCGGTGGCCATCTTCGAGCCCGTGGCCCTGGCCGACCAGGCCGACGCTGCCCTGCGGGCGAAAGTCGACGATTTCAGCGCTGCCCTGGCGTGTTATCGCAAGCGCGACTGGGAGGGCGCGGAAGCCATCCTGCTGCGCCTGCAGGCGCAGCAGGCGGAACCGCTGTATGCGGTCTACCGCGAGCGCATTGCCCGCTATCGCAGTGAGCCGCCGCCCGCTGACTGGGATGGGGTGTACGTCTACACGAGCAAGTAGGCGCTGGCGATGGCAGCGTGCCGGCTGGGGCGCGCCGCCGGCATGCCTAGCGTGCCCTACTGGGTCTTGATTCCGCCCCCGCCGCTGCGCGGCGGAAGCAGGCGCTGTTCCACCGCAAAGACTGCGGCCTCGACGCGCGAGGTGAGATTGAGTTTGGCGAGGATGTTGCGCACGTGCAGCTTGACGGTGTCGTGGCTGATGCCCAGCGCGCGGGCGATGGATTTGTTGCTTTCGCCGCGGGCCAGGTAGGAGAGGATCTGCTGTTCGCGCTGGGTCAGCTGGTCGAGCAGGCTCTGCTTGCCTTCCTTGGCGTCCAGCAGGTTGACCAGCTTGGCCGTCATCTGCGGGGCGACCACGGTCTCGCCGCGCGCGGCGCGCTGGATGGCATCCACCACTTCGGAGGGCTCCATGTTCTTGAGCAGGTAGCCCTGGGCGCCGGAGCGCAGCGCGGCGGCCATGTCTTCCTGGGCGTCGCTCACGGTGAGGATCAGGGTGGGGTAGACGAGGCCTTCGGCGCGCAGGCGGGTCATGAGGGTGATGCCGTCTTCCGGCGGCATGTGCAAATCCATGACCACGACGTCGGGCTTGAGCTCGCGCAATTGCGTGCGGGTTTCCTCGTGGTCGCCGGTCATGCCGACGACGCGGATGAGGCCGGAGTGCTCCAGCAGTTCGGCCAGACCCTTGCGGAACAGGGTGTGGTCGTCCACCAGGACGACGTTGACCTTATCCGTCATGGCGCCACCGGGCGGCGCGGGGCAGGAAAGGTGAGCTGGACCTGGGTGCCCTCGCCGACCCGGCTCTTGATCTTGATCTTGCCACCCAGGCGCTCGGCGCGCTCGTGCATGATGTTCATGCCGAAATGCATGCCCGGCCCCTGATGCCCGGCCGCGTAGAGGCCGATGCCATCGTCGGTGATGGAGAGCAGGTACTGGCCGTCTTCTTCCTCCAGCTTGATGCGGACGCTGCGGGCGAAGGAATGCTTGCAGATGTTGGCCAGCGCTTCCTGGACGATGCGGTAAACCTGCACCTCCTGGTCGGGGTTGAGCTGGATGTCCGGCGTGCGGTTGACGAGCTCCACGCGCGCGTCGATTTTCTCCTTGGTCTGCTGCAGCAGTTCTTCTAGGGCAGGCACCAGGCCACGCGGATCCATGCGATGGCGAAACTGCGAGATCAATTCCCGCAGTCCGGTGTAGGCCGACTCCACGGCGTCGTCGACGTCGCCGAGAAATTTGTCGGCGAAGTTCTTGTCGCCCTTCTCCAGAGCCTGGCGCAGCATGTCCAGACGCATTTTCATGTAGGCCAGGGTCTGCGCCAGGGAGTCATGGATTTCGCTCGCCAGGGTCTGGCGCTCGTTCATGAGGGTGATGCGCAGGTTCTCGCGCGTCAGGCGCACGTTCTCCAGGGCCATACCCAGATGCTCGCTGATGGAGGCGAACAGCAGCTGCACCTCTTCTGGGATGGTGCGTTCGCTGGCCATGAACAGGTTGTAAACCCCGAGCACATTGCCCTTGTGCTGCAGCGGCACCGCCACCACGCGCGCGCAGCGGCTGCCAAAGGCGCCGGCGCCGAAATTCTTCTTGCACACGTGCAGCACGCGGTCGTTGCGGGCGGCGCCTTGCTGAACCGCCTGGCCGCAGATGCCGCAGCCCACGGGCACGATGCTTTCGCGCTCCAACACGTCCTCGGGCAGGCCGATGGCACCGATCAGGCGCAGGCCGCGCCCGTCGGCGGTGAGGACGCGCACGGCGCCGGCGTCGGCGCCGGCGAGGCGGATCATGGTGGAAAGGAAGCGGTCCAGCAACTGCTCGATGTCCGCCTCGCTGCTCAGCGAGGAGGCGATTTCGGACAGCACGCGCAGGGCGGGCAACTTGTAGAGCCCGCCGTCAGCGGCCGGGGATTCCGCTGAAGCTAGAAGTGACAGGACCGGCTCGGGCATCGCAGTTCTCCGTCCGGCAAAGCCGGAAAATTTTTTTATTTATCGACTAATTGTTTTAATTGTAGTGACAAGCCTTAAACAGGGAAAGCGAAGGCTTGCCTGGTGCGCTGTTTCGACCGAAGATTGACGCCACGGATTCTGTAACGGAGCGCACATGTCTCACCTTCTTGGGCTTGCCCGCGCCGCGCGCCTGATCGGTGTATCGCGCGCTGCATTGCAGCAGCGCATCAAGGATGGAAATCTGCATGCCTTCGACGGCATGATAACCACTGAGGAACTGCTGAAGGCTTATCCGGACCTTACCCTGGAGGACTCAGGGGTTTTCGAGAGAACGCTGAAAATCAAGGAAGAGGCCTTCGGGCGGCGCGTGCGCGAGCGCAGCCTGCCGCCCAAGGAGGTCCTTGCCGAGCGCGTCTTCGAACAGAGCCGGGAACTGGGCGACGTGAAGCTGCACCTGCAGCGCTACCACGCCCTGGTCACCGGCCTGCAGAGCGAGGTGCGCGATCTGATGGAACGCTCCGGCCCGTCGGCGCGCGAGGCTCTGCGCCATCTGGATGGCTGGGTGGAGGGCGAACTGCGGCGCGTATTGGGCGAGACCGAGGAGCCCGACTCGTTGGCGCTCATGGATGATATGCTGCGAGTCATGTCCGCGCATGTGACCTTGCGGCCCAGCCAGCATGATTTTCTGGTGGAGGGGGCCGACTCCATCCTGGAGGCTGGCCTCAAGGCCGGGTTGGCCCTCAACTATGGCTGCAGCACGGGAAATTGCGGTTTGTGCAAGGCGCGGGTGATATCCGGCCAAGTCATGAAAATCCGTCATTTCGACTACGTCTTCACCGAGGCCGAGAGGCAGCAGGGCTACACCCTGATGTGCTGCCACAGCCCCGTCGATGACGTGACGCTGGAGACCCTGGAAGCCGGTTCCGCGCAGGATATTCCCACGCAGCAGATCACGGCAAGGGTGAAGGCGGTGCAGGCGCTGGATGCAGACATGCGCCTACTGCATCTGCAGACGCCGCGTTCCTCGCGCCTGCGCTTTCTCGCCGGGCAAAGCCTCACCTTGGGGCTGGCCGGCGCCGGCACCGCCGAGTTCGTCATCGCCAGTTGCCCCTGTGACGACCGCAACCTGCAGTTTCATGTCGAGCGTGGCCAGGGCGGGGCGTTCGGCAAGATGGTGTTCGACGGACTTCGGGTTGGCGACAGCGTCAGCCTGTATGGGCCATGGGGAGATTACCTGCTGGATGACGAATCACAGCGCGCTTTGCTGTTCATCGCCTTCGGCCGCGGCTTCGGGCCGGTCAAGAGCATGGTGGAGCATGCCCTCGCCCGGGAGGCCTCCGAGCGCATAGATCTGGCCTGGGCGGCTGCGCCAGGCGGCCATTACATGGTCAACCAGTGTCGCTATTGGGCCGACGCGCTGGACAACTTCCGTTATCGCTCCTACGAACTGCTTGCTCCGGATAGGCCGGCGATGGATCGCTTCGCGGCCCGCATTGCCGAGGACTATCCGGATTTCGCCAACCACGCCGTTTATCTGGCGGGGCCGTCCGACTATCTGACGGTGGCGCGGGAGAGTCTGGCAGAGGCCGGTTTGCCGCCCCAGCGGATGCATGCCATCGCCTGCTGACGGGCCCGGCGGCGCAAGGCTGCCGGCTTGGGGGTATACTAGCCAAGCTATAAGGGCTGGCCCAACCCGGCCTCCCACAGGAAAGGACAAGCAGCATGGGCGACGACAGCCAAGAACTCAGCATGGAGCGCCGTATTCTGCGCATCATGCGCAAGACCCTCGCCAGCGTGGTGAAGGACGCCACCCCCCAGCCAGGCACCTCGGGCTTTCTGTCCGACCAGACGGTCGACGATATCAAGGAGTGCTTTCTGCTGATCTCGCTGCGCGAGAAGGAACTCGCCGAATCGGTCGGTCTGGCGCAATCCAGACCCTATTACCCCGACCAGCAGAAGGCGGGACAAGTGATCAATTTTGCCCGCCCCGGCAAGGCCGATCCGGAAAAGCACTAAGGCGGCTGGCCTTATCGCTACAACGCCAGGGGCGTGGGAGTCTGGCGGATTTTTTCCAGTAGCCCCTTTTCCACCTCGTCGGGGGCCCGACGATGCTGTTCCACCAAGGCCTGGGTGACATCCTGCCAGTGCTCGCGGCCAGCTTCCACCGCCTGCTCCAGGCCGCCGAGGTCGCCTTCGTTGCTCCAGGCCAGGTAGGCTGAGTACAGGCGCGGAAACAGGCTTTTGCGCATGCCGTCAAACTCAGCAAAGTAGAAGTGCAGCGATCCCCAGGCCTGGGTTTCCAGCAGCCGTGGCAGGGTGGACAGGCAATCCGCCAGGTGGTCGCGCATGGCGCGCGCGGCCACTTCGCTGTGGCGATGGCTGAAGCCGCCCAACATCGCCTGCCAGTCGGCCCCCAGTTGGCGCTGCGCGAGGGCTTCCCCCAGTTCGTGCAATATCACTGCCTCGCCTTCCTGCTCGGACATGCGCTGCAGCGCGGCTTCGGGGTTGCGCGCGTAGTCATAGCATTGCAGGGCGGATTTCAGCGGGCCTTCGGCGCTCTTGTTTTGCCAAAGCTCGATTTTTTCCCAGAGCGCGCGCTTGAGCGCATCCTGGCGCAGGTAGATGATGCCGTTCTGAAAGGAGGCCGGCAGGGTCGTGAGGTCGCGCGCGTATTCGCAGCCCGAGACAAGTATGGTGATGCCTTCGCGTTCTTCCCGTCGCACCAGTTCGCCGAGAAAGAAATGCGGCTTGTGGAAGCGGCCGATGCCCGCGCCGTAAACCATGCCCTGGGGTAGCAGGCAGCGGTTGACGAGCTCGCTTTCAAAAGGGGGAATCTCCCGGCCTTCCACGGGAAGCGGCGCGAATGCGCCGGCGTTCAGACTCTCCCACAGGCGCTCGCGCTCCATGAGCCAGCGTCCGATCTCGTCCTTGGGCGGATGCTGGGTGAGCGGGAGCTCGTGTTCCCAGCGGAAGTATTCGCGCATCTCCAGCAGATAGGTGCACATGGTCATTTCGCGCGCGTATGCGGCATCCGCGATATGGCAATTCGTCTGCACCACTTCGATGAGATCGGGGAGATTGCGCATGGAGCCTCCGCAGGGACGACGCCCCTGCCTCAATAATCCTCGCCGGTGGTGGGCTGGGGCTCACGCACCTGGGAGAGCATGTCTTCGGCGTGCAGCTCGTTCTCGCCGTACACGACCTTGATCTTGTAGTTGGCATCGGGCGGCAGATCGTGGCGCAGCACCTTGGCCTGGGAGGATGCTTCCTGGAATTTGGCGAATTCGCTGATTTTTTCCAGGATGTTCATGGGATGGACCTTGTAGATGAAGTACGGCATGTCTGACCTCGCTTACCATTTCACGTAATGTTTGATCGATTTCCGGGAGCCGGGCTTTTTCTTCTGGATGATGACACCCTTTACGCTTTCCAGGCCGGGTATGACGGCATCCTCATAGGCGGGGTTGAGCGGATGCAGCGTCCAGCCGGTGTCCGACTTGATTAGCTGGCGGAAAATGTACTCCTCGTTGTGCCACGCCAGCACGAAGCATCCATCGGTGGCCAGTCCCTCCGGCTCGATGATGATGATTTCGCCATCGAGAAACTCCGGTTCCATGCTGTCGCCCAGCACCATGAGGGCGAAGGGTTCGGCATCCGCACACGCCGATAGCGCCGTGTCCTGCCCCGCGGGGGCGATGGGAATGACTTTCTGCTCGAATTTCATGAACTCATCTCTTCGTTGAGCCAGCGCACCAAATAATAAACCCGGAAGCCTTCCGAGGAGCGCGAGGGGCCGATGGCGAGCGCCGCATGGAGATTTTGCGCCGGGTCGGCGCCAGCCAGCGCGGCTGCCACGCTGGCCTGCGGGGTGACGACACCCTCCGGGTAGCGCTTGCGCCTGCAGTTGGGGGTCTGGATGAGGACCGGCATTTCCTTCACCAGGGCAGGGTCTATATAGACTTTCATGCGGCGGCCGCTCCTTGCAGTATCTGGATTTCGTCCTGGATGGGCTTGACCAGGGGTTCGATCTTGCGGCGCATCAGGGCCCCCACGGCCGTGGTACGCAGCAGGTAGGGATCGGCCACCTTGCCACTCAGCCCGGCAAGCGTGAGCATGGCCTGGACGGCACGGCGCTCGCCCGGCAGGACGGCGAGCAGTTCGCCGAGCGCTGCCGGCTGCTGCGTGCTGTCGGCGCACAGGGCCTCGGCCTCGGCGCGCAGGTCTTCCAGGCGCTCGCTTTTGAGCGGTGCGCCAAGGGCATGGTAGCGGCGGCCGAAGGCATCCAGCAGGGCATAGATGACCAGGTGGGTAGTGGGTCTTTGCAGCACCTCGCCGGCGACCTTCAGATAGGTCTGGCCGTTGGCTGCCAGAGTGCGCGCGTAAAGCTCCGCGTAGGGGTTGCCGGTCGTGGCGAGGGCCGCGAGGGCATCGGGCTGCGGGCGGGCGGGGGCTTCTTCGGGCAGTTCGTCGGCCATGAATTCGAGGAAGCCGATGTAGTAGTAGGGCACCTGGCGGGCCATGCGCCACAGCTTCTGCAGCAGCGCCGCGTCCGCCAGCCGGCCGTAGAGCACGAGGCGGATGGTGTGCATGCGGTTGTCGGGGTTTTCCTCGAAAGCCAGATGCTCGATGAGGAAATCCGCCAGCACCCGCCCCATGCTGCCCTGGATGACGGCTTCCTTCTCCAACATCCAGCGCGCCATTTCCATGGTGGGCTGGCACCACCAGGCGCGCCGCGCCAGTTCGTCGGTGAGAGTGGGGGCGTGGGCCACGGCGACCACCGCCTCGGGTTCGCCCAGCAGCAGCAGGGCGGCCAGGTTCTTGTCGCTGGTCTGCCCCATGCGCGTCCAGCGTTGCAGGTAGACCGGATAGCCGCCAGGCGAGCCCAGGGCGTGCCCGCCCAGGAACTCCTTCACCCACTGCAGGTATTGTTCGGCCCGGCAGTTGGGATGCAGCGGCACGCGCGCCTCGCCGGCCTCGGTCAGGGCGTACAGCGTCATGCTGTTGGTGTCGATGCGCACCGCCTGCACCGGGTTGGCGGTCATCAGCACGTTGAGGCGCAAGGCGTCTTCGGGAGAAAGCTCGTGTTCCAAACTCGATACCTGGTAAATCCTGGAGGGCTGGCAACGCCGCCGCCGTGCTATTTGCGCGCATGGGGCAGCGTGCGCAGCGCGGGCTCAATTCAATTGTATTCTTCGCCCCCAGGGCGTGGGGCGCCTGCCCTTGATCAGCCATAGTACCGGATAGGCCGGTGGTGCCTTGGGGAAGGGGCCGTCACCGTCGGTGAAATAGAGCAGCACGTCGGGGCGGGTGTCCTGGTTTTCCACCCAGTCGAACACCGGATCGAAGCGCGTGCCGCCGCCGCCGGTGAAGGCCCGTGGCAGGCGGAACTCCTCCCAGGGTTCGTACACCCAGGGGCCATCTTCGGCCAGCCGAGCGTCGCAGGCCAGCAGCGTGATGCGCACCGGCAGGGCACCCTTGATCGCGTTGATCTCGCCGGCGAACTCGGCCAGTTCCTGGTCGCCTACGGAGCCGGACACATCCACGGCCACGACCACGTTGCTCTGGCTACTGCGCAGGCTGGGCAGGATCATGTCGCCCTCGCGGCGCGAGGGGCGCATGTAGTTGTAGTCGTTGCGTGCGGTGTCGAACAGATAGTGGGCCAGCAGGTTGCGCCAGGGCAGCTTGGGTTGCAGCCATTCCTCGATGAGGCGGGCCATGCCGCCGCCCAGCTTGCCCGCCGCCTGCGCCTGCTGCGCTGCCGAAGCCACATATTGTTGCCAGCGCTGCGACAGCTGCTCGCGTTCCTGCGCGTCGAGGGGCGCCGGCGGGCCGTCCTCCGGCGCGCCGGACGGGCTTTGCCCGGCCGCGCTTTGCTGCTGCTCGCTGCCGCTGCCTCCACCGGCGGACTGCGGCTTGCCGCTGCTTCCTCCTTGATGCGGATCGCTGGGCTGGTCGCTGGGCGGCTGCTGGTCCGAATCGCCACCCTGGCCGCCTTCGTCGCCATCGTACAGATGCTGGTCCAGGGTCTCGTTGTCCAGGCTGTCGTCCAGGCAGGGATAGATTTCCTCCGCTGTCATGCCGTCGAACTGGTTCAGCACCACGGCCTCGGCCGGCGGCACCAGACCGTCATTGACCAGCAGGGGATTGACCGCGAAATCGCACGCCAGATCCCACTTGTGCTGCACGCGGTGGCCGCGCCGGGCGAAGTGCTGCAAGGCGCAGTGCAGCGCCTCGTGGGCGAGGATGAACTCGGTTTGCGACAGCGACAGGCGGTCGATGTAGGCGCGGTTGAAGTAAAAGGCCTTGGCGTCAGTGGCCGTGGTGCGGCACCAGCCGGGGTTGCCCTCCTTGACAGGCAGGCGCAGCACCAGGGCGCCGAGGAAGGGCTTGTCCAGGATCAGCCGGGTGCGGGCGGCGGCGAGCTTGGTTTCGGCATCCTTGGGCAGCATGGAAAAGCCCACGGCCTTATTCGTACAGCACGATGTCCGCCACCTGATTGGCCCACTGGGCGAACTGGGGCGTGGCGAACAGGGCCTGGCCGATGTTGCGGTGCATGTCCGAAACCAGCATTACCCCCATCTCGCGCAGCGGCAGGCGGCCGGCATAGTTGAGGATGTGGCCGTAGATCTCCTTGGCCGCCGGCTGGTTCTTGGCGCGCAGCGCCCGGCTCACCAGGGCGGAGGCCACGGCGTACTGCAGGTCCACCTCCTTGGGCACCTCGGCCTCGCGGCCCTCGACGATGGCGTCGATGTCCGGCATGCGTTCCAGATTCTTCAGATAGGCCGTCAGTTCGATCCCGGCAGCTTGTCCCACGCAGGCCGCCAGGGCGCCGGAGAGCAGGTCCGGCAGGTCGCCGAATTTCTGCAGCGCGCGGTGGGCGAATTCCCAGGAGCGCGGAGTGGGGAAAGCCGTGGGATTGCGCGCCGCGTCGAAGTCGAAAAGCAGTTCGGGACGGAAGCGCAGGAAACCGATGAGGCGGTCGTCGATGCCGCGGCCATAGGCCCACCGCACCCAGTCCTCCAGATTGGCCTCCACCTCGAAATGCGAGAAGCGGTTGGCCAGGGGCGCCGGCATGGCGTAGGTCACGCCGCGGTCGCCCTGGCGGTTGCCGGCGGCGAAGATGGCCCAGCCGTCCGGCACTTGGTAGGCGCCCAGGCGGCGGTCGAGAATCAGCTGATAGGCCGCCGCCGACACCGAGGGCGGCGCGGCGTTGATTTCGTCCAGAAACAGTATGCCGCGCGGGCCGTGGCGCGCTACGTCCGGCAGCATGGCGGGCACCGCCCATTCCACGGCATCGCCGACGCGGAAGGGGATGCCGCGCAGGTCGGAAGGCTCCATCTGCGACAGGCGGATGTCTATCATGGGCGCGCTGTTGCGCTGCGCGGTCTCCATCACCATCTGCGACTTGCCCACGCCGGGGGGGCCCCAGAGCATGACGGGCGTGTGGATGCCTTCGGCGGCGCTGAGGAATTCCCGTTCCAGGACGGCGATCAATTGGCTGGGGCGCATTGTTTTTGCAGGCTCTGGCAGTCGCTTTCAAGCGCCGATTTTACCGCCGATTGGACGCCATAAATCCTTGATGAAGTAAGGGGATTGGGTTGCTGAGGGGTGCCGCAGGGCTTTTGCCACCGGGCGGGAGGCAGTTGGCGCCCCGAACACGAATCGAACGTGTGACCTACCCCTTAGGAGGGGGTTGCTCTATCCACTGAGCTACCGGGGCGGAGAAGCGGCGCCGCTGCGAGAAATCCAGCCGGTCTCGCTCGGTGGCCTG
>JAJXXS010000184.1 GCA_021780975.1 Pseudomonadota bacterium | reverse complement strand
GGTACCGCGATGGGGCTGCAGATGGGCCTCGGGTTTTCCTCATTCTTTGACCCGGTCGAGGGCGTGCAGATCACCACGCTCGCAAGCTTCCTCAATCTGCTGGCCATGCTGTTGTTTCTCGCTTTCGACGGCCATATCCTGCTGCTGGGTGTGCTGGCGCGGAGTTTCTCGCTGCTTCCGGTCAGTCCCGGCATGGGGCTTGCTGCCACTGCTTGGCACACCCTGGTATTGGAGGGCGGGGTGATTTTCAGCCTCGGCCTGGCGCTTGCCGCTCCGGTGATCGGCGTCCTGCTGGTTGCCAATATCGGCATGGGTGTGCTCAGCAAGATGGCGCCGCAGCTCAATATTTTCGCCGTCGGATTTCCCCTGTTTTTCCTGCTGGGCTTCGTCGCGCTTTATTTCCTCATGCCGTTTCTCGCCCAGGTGGTGAGGCATCTGGTGGAAATGAGCGTGGAACTGGCGGGAACCATCCTGCGCCAGCGGGCCTGAGGAAGCGCCATGGCAGAAGAAACGGGCCAGGAACGATCCTTACCGGCAACCCTCAAGCGCCGGGAGGAGGCGCGCAAGAAGGGGCAGGTGGCGCGCTCGCGCGAGTTCGTCACCAGCTTGCTGCTGTTGGGGGTCGCAGGGCTGCTCTATGAGAGCGGCAGTGGGGTTTATGGCGCAGCGCAGCGGCTGTTGGCGGGCGGCCTGGCGATAGATCGCAGCGCGGCCATGGACCCCCAGCACGCCTTGTCCCTGGTGGCCGGCTTGTGGGCGCAGGGCGCCATGATGCTCGCTCCGGTGCTGTTGGTTACGGTGCTGGCGAGCGTGGCAGGGGGACTGGCCCTGGGCGGCTGGCTGTTCAGCACGGAGGCGTTGATGCCGGACTTCGGTCGCCTCGACCCGCTTGCGGGCTTGCAGCGCATGTTTTCCGTGACCGGCTTGCTGGAACTGATCAAGGCGATACTCAAGGCCCTCGTGGTCGGGGTGGTGGCCTTGCTCATCCTATGGACATGGCGCGGCGACTTTCTCGGCCTCATCCAGACCGACCCCCATGTGGCCCTGGTGAAACTGGGCACAATGTGCGCGCGTTCGTTTCTCTGGCTGGCGGCGGCATCGCTGCTGGTGGTTGCCTTCGATGTTCCGTACCAGATCTTCTCCCTCAACCGCAAGCTGAAAATGTCGCGCCAGGAGATCCAGGATGAAGCCAAGGAAACCGAGGGCAATCCCCAACTGAAGGCACGCATCCGCGCCCTGCAGAAGGAACGCGCGCGCCAGCGCATGATGGCGGCGGTGCCGAAGGCCGATGTCGTGGTGACCAACCCGACCCATTACGCAGTTGCCATCGCCTATGCGGAGGGCAGGCATCGCGCGCCGGTGGTAGTCGCCAAGGGCATGGACCTCTTGGCGCAGAAAATACGCGAGACGGCGCAGGAACACGGCGTGCCGGTGGTCGAGGCGCCTCCGCTGGCGCGCGCCTTGTATCGTCACGGCGAACTGGAGCAGGAGATTCCCTTCGCCCTCTATCGCGCCGTGGCGGAATTGCTTGCCTACGTCTACCAACTGCGCATCGCGCCGGATGTGGCTCCTCCTGACGAGTGGCAGGTACCTGAGGAAATGGACATCAAGCAATGAACGGCACGACTCCCACCTCCACCGCAGCCTCGCCGGCCCTGCGCATGTGGCAGCGCCTCGACTGGCGCAACCTCGCCACGCCGCTGCTGGTCATCATGATCCTCATGATGCTGGTGGTTCCGCTGCCGACCTTCGTGCTGGACATCCTCTTCACCTTCAATATCACCCTGGCGCTGGTCATTCTGCTGGTCACCCTTTACCTGGCCAGGCCGCTGGATTTCGCGGCCTTCCCGACAGCGCTTCTGCTCACCACGCTGCTGCGTTTGTCCCTCAACGTCGCCGCTGCGCGCGTCATCCTCCTATATGGCCAGAACGGCCATGGGGCGGCGGGGGAGGTGATCGAGTCCTTTGGCCAGTTCGTGGTGGGCGGCAATTACGCGGTCGGCATCATCATCTTCGCGATTCTGGTCATCATCAACTTTGTCGTCATCACCAAAGGCGCCGGGCGCATCGCTGAAGTCAGCGCACGATTCACCCTGGATGCCATGCCAGGCAAGCAGATGGCCATCGACGCCGACCTGAATGCCGGCCTCATCGACCAGGAAGAGGCGCGCCGCCGGCGCGCGGAAATCGGCCAGGAGGCGGATTTCTTCGGTGCCATGGATGGCGCGAGCAAATTCGTGCGCGGCGATGCCGTGGCCGCCATTTTGATTCTCTTCATCGATCTCATCGGCGGACTCGCCATCGGCATCTGGCAGCATGGCCTGAGCGTGGGAGAGGCGGCCCAGAATTACACCCTGCTGAGCATAGGCGACGCCCTCGTGGCGCAGATACCGGCCCTGGTCATCTCGATTGCCGCCGGCATCGTCATCAGCAACGTGACCAGCGACCAGAGCCTGGAAAACCAGCTCAAGGGACAGATCTTCGCCAATCCGCGCGCGCTGGCCCTGGCGGCAGGGATCCTCGGCATCCTCGGCCTAATCCCGGGCATGCCGCATCTGCCGTTTCTCGGCGCCGCCCTGCTGCTGGCAGGTATCATCTGGTATCGTGCCAAACACGCCGAGGGGGAGGCGCCCCCGCCCGAGGCCGCGCCCATCCCGGCCCCGGAAGCAGAAGAGGTGAGCTGGGCCAGCATCGAACCCATCGACCCACTGGCACTGGAGGTGGGCTACCGTCTCATACCACTGGTCGATGCGGGACAACAGGGCGAGTTGCTCGCGCGTATCCGCGGAGTGAGAAAGAAATTCGCCCAGGAGATGGGCTTTCTCGTCCCGGCCGTGCACATACGCGACAATCTTGAACTGCGTCCGGGCGAGTACCGCATCACGGTCAAGGGCGTGGAGGTCGGCAGGGGGGAGGTCCTGCCCGATCTGCTGATGGCCATCAATCCGGGACAGGTGCTCGGTGACCTGGCCGGCACGC
>JAJXXS010000107.1 GCA_021780975.1 Pseudomonadota bacterium | reverse complement strand
TGCTCCCAGCGGTAGTAATCGGGCTTGCAGGTGGCGATCTCGCGGCTCCAGTCGATGGCGAGGCCGAGGGCTTTCAACTGGCCGCGCATGTGGTCGATGTTCTTGTAGGTCCACTCGGCGGGCGGAACGTTGTTGGCGAGCGCGGCGTTTTCCGCGGGCAGGCCGAAGGCGTCCCAGCCCATGGGCTGCAGCACGTTGTAGCCCTTCATGCGGTGGTAGCGCGCCAGCACGTCGCCGATGGTGTAGTTGCGCACATGGCCCATGTGCAGCTTGCCAGACGGGTAGGGGAACATGGACAGGCAGTAGTATTTGGGCCGCGGGTCGTCCTCATGCGCCGCGAAGGCCTGGGTGTCGTGCCAACGGGCCTGGATCTGCGGTTCGATGTGCGACGGTTGGTATTTTTCCTGCATGTGGCCGGGCGCTGTCTGTTCAAGGCGGCGATTATACCTGCCTGCCGGGCCGCTTCCCTGGCGCCATGGCAAAGCGCGCACGCGGCGGGTAAAATCCCGCGTATTTCGCTTTCAAAACCCTGTCGAGGAGCTTTCCATGTCCAAGAAACACCCCGTCATCGCCGTTACGGGCTCGTCCGGCGCGGGCACGACCACCGTCAAGCGCGCGTTCGAACACATCTTCTTCCGCGAAAAGATCAGCGCCGCCGTGGTGGAAGGCGACAGCTTCCACAGCCTGGGGCGGGTCGAGTTCCGCGAGCGCGTGAAGCAGGAGGAAGCCACAGGCAACAAGCATTTCAGCCACTTCGGCCCCGAGTCCAACCACTTCGACAAGATCGAGGATCTGTTCCGCACCTACGGCGAGACGGGCGGCGGCAAGAAGCGCTACTACATCCACAGCGATGAGGAAGCGGTGCTGCACAACAAGCGCCTCAACGTCAGCCTCAAGCCTGGCGAGTTCACGCCCTGGGAAGACATCCCGCAGGGCACCGACCTGCTGTTCTATGAGGGCCTGCACGGCCTGGTCGCCACCGATAAGGTGAATCTGCCCAAGTACGTGGACCTGGGCGTGGGCGTGGTGCCCGTCGTCAACCTGGAATGGATCCAGAAGATCCACCGCGATGGCGCCGAGCGCGGCTACTCGGCCGAGGTGATCGTGGACACCATCCTGCGCCGCATGCCGGACTACGTGAACTACATCACCCCGCAGTTTTCCCACACCCACATCAATTTCCAGCGTGTGGCGACGGTGGATACCTCCAATCCCTTCATCTCGCGCGACATCCCTTCGCCGGATGAGAGCTTCGTCATCATCCGCTTCCGCGACCGCAAGGCGGTGGATTTCCCCTACCTGCTGAACATGATCCCCAACTCCTTCATGTCGCGCTCCAACACCATCGTGGTGCCCGGCGGCAAGATGGGTTACGCCATGGAACTGGTGCTGGAGCCCATGATCCAGCGCATGATCGAGGAAAGCCGCAAGAAGTAAGTGGCCGCACCCTCGTGTGACGGGGCCTGCGGGCCCCTTTTTTTGCCTTCAGCCCAGGCGTGTAAGGCCGTAGACCAGGAGGGCCGCAAGCGCGAGCAACGCCGCCGCGCGCGCGGTCGGGACAAAACGCAGCGGAGGTGTCCCGGGCGGTGCCGGCTTGCGGCCGCTGAACATCGCGGCGAGCAGGGCGTCGCGGTGCATCGCGACATGTGCAAGGACGGCGCCGATGTGCAGGAAGATCAGCGCCAGCAGCACGTAGAAATTCGCCTTGTGCAAGGCCGTGACCAGTGCGCCGGCGCGGTCGCCGAGGTCATGGGCGAGCGGACCGGAAAAGGCCACGTCGTCGGTGGCAAAAAGGCCGCTGGCTCCCTGCACAAGGAGGCAGCCCAGCAGGGCGAGCACCATCCAGCCGCCCAGAGGGTTGTGACCGAGGTACGCGTAGGGGCGTCTTGCGACGACGCTGCGGACATAGGCCATTGTGCTGCGCGGCCCGCGTACGAAGCTGGCGAAGAGCGCGGTTTCGCTGCCGGCAAGGCCCCACGCCACCCGAAACAGCGTCAGCGCGAGGATGGCATAGCCCGAACGCGCATGCAGGGGCAAGAGATCCCCGCCGCGCGTTCCGCTCCACCAGGAGAAGATCACCAGGGCAAGCAAGGACCAGTGAAACAGCCGCACGGGCAGATCCCAGACTCTCACCTTGCAGCTCATTCCGTCTGCTTCAGAACCGCGGCGGCCCGCGGAATTCCTGGTGGCAGGCCTTGCAGCTTTCGCTCATATCCTGGAACACCGGCCGGATGGCGTCCGGGTTGCCGCCTTGCGCAACCTGGGCGAGTCGGTCCGCGGCGCGGATGAAACGGTCCTGCGCAGCTTTGAACTCGGCTGGTTTTTCCCACACCGCGGGCTTGGCGCGGCTGGGGTAGTAGGTGCTGCCCACCGGAAAATACTGCCATGGCTGGGTGCTCAGGGCCTTGAGGGTGGCGGACAGCTGCTGGACGCGCTGCGCCTCGAAAGGCTTGCTTCCGCGCAGCATCATCCCCACGGGTTCGGACGTGCGCAGGAATTCCTTGAAGATCGCTTCGCGCTTGGTCACGGGCTGGCCGGGGTGGGTGTCCTTGCCATGCCCGCAGGCGGAGAGGGCCGCGCAGGCGGCCAGAAGCAAGGGCAGGTGAAAGTGGGGGCGGCGGTAAGGGCGCATAGGTTCGCAATCAGGTTGGGAAATCGAGCGGGCGGACTCGGGGGCGGGGCGATAGTTCCGCCTGCGCGGCCTAAGCCATGGCGAAGGCGACCAGCGCGATCTCGTCGCCGTCCTTGACTGGCGTGGCGTGGTCGGCAAACTGCTTGTTGACCGTGATCTTGAGCGCGGGATTGGCACGCAGCAGCTTGTCCCAGGCGGCGCCGCGCCGCGCAAGCCAGCGCAGCAAGGCTTCGATGTCTTGCACTTCGGCGGGCAACTCGGCTTCTTCATGGGTTTGCCCGAGCAGGCTGCCGAGATGGCCAAAATAGAGTATGCGTATCACGGGGATTTCCTCATCAATTCATAACCT
>JAJXXS010000240.1 GCA_021780975.1 Pseudomonadota bacterium | reverse complement strand
ACCGCTGTGCCACCAGATTGCGCTTAGCCGCGTGGAGGTGGCTTTTTCCTGCGACGATGAAGCGTCCTGTGTCGAGTGCGAGGTGCGTGCCGAAACCGTGGGGCCCACGGGGGTGGAGATGGAAGCGCTCACGGGTGTGAGCGTGGCGCTGTTGACGATCTACGACATGTGCAAGGCGATGGACCGCGGCATGCGGCTGGAATCGGTGCGCCTGCTGGAAAAATCTGGCGGCAAGTCTGGTCTTTGGCGAGCTGACAATTAACCAATTGATTGTTTGTGTGCTTTGTGGAGCCTGAAAACATTTCGGCGCCGAAGCGCGTTGAGAGAGACGCCGCCGCGGCAACTTTGCCCATGTATGGGCGGGCCTGCCAGGCCCGCGCTCGGCGTCGCGGTTATCCCGATCGTGCAAGGCGATGAACCGCGGCACGTGCATTGAGGCGCTGCGTCCATGGAAAAAAAACCGGCGGCCGACCAGGTTTTTGGCGGGGACAATGAAGCTCCGCCGCGCGGCGTTTTTCCGGCAAGGCGCGCTCGGCCGACAGAACTTTATTGCGGCGCGCGGCACTAAATTTCCGCGCCGTCGCCACACAGCCCTCCCACTCATGGCCACGGCGGGTTTGCCGGGGCGGTGCTGCGCAGCAGACTGCCTGCATGGCGTGGTCACGCGGACGCGCCCGGTCGGACGGGAGGGCCTATCATTTGGTCACATTGCATGGGTAACCAATTTGCGCGGGTAATCTTGTTGGCCTTACTGGCTTTTTTGCATGGCCATGCGCTGGGTGCTCCCGTGTTTCCTGTTGCCGCGGTGTTGCAGGAGCGCCTGGAAGCGTCGCCGGCAAACGTCGCCGGTGTCGCCTGGCTGGACGATTACCGGCAGGCCATGAACGATGCGCAGGCCGGCTATGCCTATGCCCTGCGCCAGCAATTGGTCAATCTGCAGGCACGCCTCGCAGGCTTGGCAAGCGGCGCCCCCGTGGGGCACGGGGATGGCGACTGGATCGCGGCTGAGCGCGAGGATGAGCTGGTGGCTTTGGAGGCGCCGGACCTCAACCTGCGCGAGGACATTCGACGCGGGCACATCAATCCGCAGCCTCGCCGGCCGGTGCTGGTGGCAGGCGCCATCGCGGTTACCTAGCTGCCGCGGCAGGCCCTGGAGCACGCATTACGGAAGGCCGAGGCTGCCGTCGCCGAGCACGCTCCGGGCGCCACCGTGTGGCAGGATCTGCGTGGCGGTCTCGCGCAGGTGAGGCAGGAGGCCTATCTGCAGGACGCCGGCTTGCTGCGCGCTTATGGTCTGCTGGAGGCCGCTCAAGCGACCTCGGCGCTGGGCAACGGGGTGGCCAGCGCCCTCCTGCTGCAGGGAGCGGAAGAGTTAAGAGGGGATGCTTCCCCGCCAGGTATGGTGGTCAGTCTGCGCCGCCTGGCGGGGCAGGGGCAGCCGGCGGGTTATGCCATAGGGGCGCTGGCGGAACGCCTCAAGAGCCAGATCGCGGAGCGCGCGCGGCGGTGGTTTGCGCGCTCGTTGCCGCGGACGCGTTACTCCTTGTCCTTGAAGGGGATTTCGGCGTCTTCTTCATAGCGTTTGCGGGCTCCCGGGCGAAAAATCCAGAGCGCAAGGACGATGAAGGCGATCGGTATGAGAAAAAACCAGGTCTTGAGAAAAAATTGTCCGAGATCGTGCATGGTATCCCTCCCTGTGGCCTGCCGGGACGCTAGTGTCCTGAGTCGGAAATTCGTTACGGAAAAACGTCGAATATCGCCGCCATGCTTTGGCGCCGTGCTCGCGAGGTGTGCCCTCGCTGCGCGCGGCTTCGCGCCTGACAGCGATATCGCCATTTTTCGACGGCAGTCCAAACCCTCCCGAGCATATTCCACGAACCTCCGACTCAGGACAATAGCCACCCCTTAAGCTGGCGCCAACAAACTTCTGAGCGACTGGCCTAGGGACGTGGCCGCGGGATCATTTCGGCGCGGGAACATCCGCGCAGCCTTTCTGTCATTATGCGTGACCAGGCCCGCGCCTGGGCTCATCGGAGGAGTTCAATGAAGCTATTCGTGCTGAGGTTCCTGCTGCCTTTCGCGCTCGTCGCGGGGGTATCCGTGTTCATCCTGGTCGGCCAGGCGACTGCCCCGGAAGGCGGCGCATCCTGGTCCCTGGGTGGCGACTTGAAGCAGGGCTATCACCGCAGTCTGGCAAGCGGGGAGAAAACTGCCCATGGGGCCATCACCTATTGGCAGGTCCTCTTCGTTCACGACCAGGCGGTGAAGGAGTTGTTCAAGGCGCGCCTAGATCTCGATGACGCACGGGTGGACAGCATGGTCGCGGGCGACAATCGCGCGGCCGCGCACGACCTGGAGGCCGCGCAACAGCATCTTTCCCACGCGGCGGAAGGATTGCCGGTTGCCTACCAGAGCGGCATAGAGGATCTGTCGTCCCGCGTCGGCGAACTGTCACAGGAACTACAAGATCCTGGTATGAGCGTCATGGGCCGCCTGCGGGCCATGGACAGGGGACTGTCCAATCTGATCAACCAGATGTAGGCAATCCCAATTCTTAAACCCGGTTTGTGCAAACGGAGGTCACCATGGAACGGGAAAAAGCGAAACGTGTGCTTGTTGTAGGCGCCATTGCCGTCCTCGCGGCGGCGGAAGTGGCGCAGGCGGTTTATACCCACCGCCTCGCGGAACAATTGAAAAATGCCGCTGCGCTGCCAGTCATCACCTTGAGGGCGGAGCCGGTCGCGATGACGATGTCGCCCTGGGGTCATCCCTTTGCCTATCTGCGCCAGGTTCAGACCGCGCTCGATCAGGAGGAGCGCGCGATGGCGCAGGCATTTTCTGCTTGGCCGGCGCCGATGATGGCGGGGTTCCCGTCCGGGTCGCCGGGCGGAACTGCGGAGACGGTCAGCCTGCAGAGCCAGCCCGACCAGTATGTGGTGCACGCCAAGCTGCCTCCGGGAGTGGAGGCCAAGCAGGTGAAGGTGCGCCT
>JAJXXS010000282.1 GCA_021780975.1 Pseudomonadota bacterium | reverse complement strand
GTCTCGTCGCGAACGACGCTTTCCCCTGCCTTCTTGCGCCAAGCCAGCAGGGTGCCGGTGGCGACCGATTCGGCCAGGCTAGGCGCGCGGATTTCGATTTTCATGTGCCGAGCGCCGCGTTCAGCAAGGCGTCGAGCTGCGCCTGATGCAGCGAGGCGTAGCCGGAGGCCGGCGCGGCCGAGGGCGGACGGCCGGCATAGCTCACGTCGCCGCCGCGGCGCAGGCAATGGCGCAGGTGGTGCCAGATTTGGAACCACGCGCCCTGGTTCTGCGGCTCTTCCTGGCACCACACGAATTGCCCGGCTTCGCCGTAGGCCGCCAGCACCTGCTTGAGCTGCGCTTCCGGGAAGGGGTAAAGCTCCTCCACCCGAATGAGGGCGACAGCGTCTTCCAGGGCCCCTGCATGCCGTGCCCGCGCGAGCTCGTAGTACACCCGCCCGGTGCACATGACGACGCGTTGCGCCCGCTGCGGGGCCAGTGGATCGTCCAGCACCCGGTTCCATCCTCCTGCCGCGAAGGCTGCCAAGGGCGAAAAAGCTTCCGGCAGACGCAGGAGGCTCTTGGGCGTGAACAGCACCAGTGGCTTGCGCACCGGCCGCAGCATCTGGCGGCGCAGCACATGGAACAGCTGCGCCGCGGTGGACGGCACGCAGATCTGGATGTTGTCCTGCGCCGCCAACTGCAGATAACGCTCCAGGCGCGCCGAGGAATGCTCCGGCCCCTGGCCTTCATAACCGTGCGGCAGCATGAGGGTGAGCCCGCACAGGCGGCCCCACTTGGCCTCCCCGCTGGTGATGAACTGATCGATCACCACCTGCGCGCCATTGGCGAAATCGCCGTACTGCGCCTCCCAGATGTCCAGCGTGTCGGGCTCCGCCGTGGCGTAGCCGTATTCGAAGGCGAGCACCGCCTCCTCCGACAGCAGGGTATTGATGAGGGTGAAGAGCCCCTGGCCGGGGCCCAGGTTTTCCAGGGGCGAGTAGCTGCCTGCCAGCCGGTGTTGCCGATTCTGGTCGTGCCAGAGGGCATGCCGGTGGGCAAAGGTGCCGCGCCCGCTGTCCTGTCCCGACAGGCGCACGCCATAGCCGGCGGCGAGCAGGCTGGCGTAGGCCAGATTCTCGGCCAGCCCCCAGTCCACGCCGGTCTTGCCCGCCAGCATGCGCACGCGAGCCTGGCGCACCTTCTCCACCTGGCGGTGCAGGGTGAAGCCCGCCGGCACCTCGGTCAGTCTGTCCCCCAACTGCTGCAGCATGGCCGGATCCACCCTGGTATCCGCATCCTGGGACAAAAGCTGGCCTTTGTAGCGGCTCCAGGTCACGGCAAAAGCCTGCTTGAAATCGGAGGCGGCGGGCGGGCAGAGGGACTCGCCGCGCTCCAGCTTTTCGCGACAATCCATCACCAGCGCCTCGGCCTGGCCCTGCTGCAGCAGCCCTTCTTCCTGCAGGCGCTGGGCATATTTTGCGCGTGCGCTGGGATGCTGGGCGATGAGGCGGTACATGAGCGGCTGCGTCACCAGCGGCTCGTCCTGCTCGTTGTGCCCGTGGCGGCGAAAGCACACCAGATCGATGAAGACGTTCTTGTGGAAGGCGTAGCGATAGGCCACCGCCAGGCGCGCCACATAGGCCACCGCCTCGGGGTCGTCGCCGTTCACATGGAATACGGGCGCCTCGATCATCTTGGCTACATCGGTGCAGTACAGGGTCGAGCGTACGTCGCGCGGGTCGGAGGTGGTGAAGCCGATCTGGTTGTTGATCACAATGTGGATCGCCCCGCCGGTGCGGAAACCGCGCGTCTGCGACATATTGAGGCTTTCCATCACCACGCCCTGGCCGGACAGCGCCGCATCCCCGTGCAGGATGACGGGCACGACCTCGTAGCCCTTCACGTCGCCGCGCCGATCCTGGCGCGCGCGCACGGAGCCGCGCACCACCGGATGGATGATTTCCAGGTGCGAAGGGTTGAAGGCCAGGGCCACATGCACGGGCCCCGAAGACGTGCTGACGTCGGCGGAAAACCCCTGGTGGTATTTCACATCCCCGGTGAGCGGCCCGCTGCCCGGGGCGGGCTCGCCGAACAGGCTGTCGAGCGGCCGGCCCAGCACATTGGCGAGCACGTTGATGCGGCCGCGGTGCGCCATTCCCATGACAATTTCTTTGGCGCCATGGGCGGCGCAATGCAGGATGACGTGGTCGAGCAGCGGGATGAGGCTCTCGCTGCCCTCCAGGGAAAAGCGCTTCTGCCCGGCGTAGCGCGTGTGCAGGAATTGCTCCAGAACTTCCGCGTCGGTCAGGCGCCTGAGCAGGTTGCGCTTGTCCCCGGGCGCCAGGCCATAGGTGCCGCGATCCGCCTCCAGCCTGCTTTGCACCCAGCGCTTGCGCGCCGGATCGGTGATGTGCATGTATTCCACGCCGACGTGGCCGCGATAGGTCCGTTTCAGTGCGTCGAGGATGGCGGCGAGCGCCATGGGCGCGTGCGCAAGCGTGCCGGGATCGAACAGCGTTGGCAGGTCCGCCTTCTCCAGCCCGTAGTAGGCCAGGCTCAGCTCCGGCAGGCGGATGTGATCGAAGCGCTGCAGGGGGTCGAGTTCGGCCTCGCGCACCCCCAGAAAACGGTAGGCGTTGATGAGGCGCAGCACGCCGATCTGCTTCTGCATGTCGGGCCCCAGCGCCGCCGAAACGGCGGGGGGTGCGCCATGCGGCGGGCGCGGGAAAGGCTGGGACAGCAGCGTCTCCAGGGCCTCGGGCGCGAGGCCTTCCAGATATGCCAGGTTGTCGGCGTACAGCGCGGCGCTCGCGGCCCAGTCCTGCTGCGTCATGGCGATGCGCGCCGGGCCGCCGGGCTCAGGCGCCCCGCTGCGCCAGCGGCACGTAGTCGCGCCGCACCGGGCCGGTGTACTGCTGGCGCGGGCGGCCGATGCGATGGGCGGGATCCGCCAGCATCTCGTTCCACTGCGCGACCCAGCCAGCGGTGCGCGCCAGCGCGAACAAGGC
>JAJXXS010000014.1 GCA_021780975.1 Pseudomonadota bacterium | reverse complement strand
GTCAAATGGGGGCGGAACGCAAAAGTTCCAGGAGTTCGCGCCCTTCTTCCTCGCTCAATACCGCCTTGGCGGAGAGCGCCTCGATGCGGCGCCTGCGCCAGAGGTCGTACATCTGGCGACGGGCGCCGGCGAACTCCTCGGCGACGTCAAATGTTTCGCCCCACTCCATGGCTTCCCCGAGCAAGGCCTGCAACTCCCCTTCCAGGGGCGTTTCGCGCGCGGCTTCGAGCAGCGCGGCGGGGCTCATTCCCGCCTGATCCCGCAGCCAGCCGAGGAGTTGGGCCAACCTGTCTGCATAAGGCTCACCCTCGACCACCTGGGCGACATCGACCTGTTGCACCCAAGATGGCTCAGACACGAGCAGGCGGGCCAACTGACGATAGAGAATTTGCGTTGGCGGCGACGCAGCCTGCCTCCCACTTCCGCCACCCGGCGCGCGCCCCAGCAGGCGGTCGCCCTCCGGGCCGCCCAGGCCCAGGCGCTGGCTGAGTTCCTTTTTCACCAAACGCCCGAGATAAGGTGCGGCAAGCTTGGCGAGCAACGGCTTCGCCTGCTTGAGGACGCGGGCGCGCGCCTCCGCCGTCTGCGGCATGCCTTCGCCCGCCAACTCCTTCACCAGATAGACCGATAAAGGGACTGCCTCCTTGTCCAGGAGGGCTTCGAGGGCTGCAACCCCTCTGGTGCGCACATAACTGTCCGGATCTTCGCCCTCTGGAAGAAACAGGAAAAACACCTCCTTGCCGTCGGTCAGCGCCTCCAGGGTGTTTTCCAGTGCCCGCCAGGCAGCCTTGCGCCCCGCATTGTCGCCATCGAAACAGTAATACACCCGGTCGGCGTGGCGCAGCAGGATGCGGGCATGAGTGGACGTGGTCGCCGTGCCCAGAGTCGCAACCGCGTAGTTGGCACCGAACTGCGCCAGAGCGACGGTATCCATATAGCCTTCCGTCACCAAGACACGGTTCTTCTCGCGGATCGCCGCCTTGGCCTCGAACAACCCGTAAATTTCCGAACCCTTGCTGAACAGGGGCGTTTCCGGGGAATTCAGGTATTTGGGCTCGCCGCGGTCAAGAACCCGGCCGCCAAATCCGACGATGCGCCCCTTGATGTCACGAATGGGGAACATGATGCGGTCGCGGAAACGATCGCGACGACCCCGCTCATCGTCGATCACCAGCCCGATGGTACCCAGCTCGGCCCGTTGGTAATCGGCAAACGCACCGGCTAGTGCCTCATAGGCCGCCGGGGCGTAACCCAGCCCATAACGCGCAGCAATCTCGCCGGTCAGTCCACGTTTTTGCAGATACTGAATGGCACGCGGCGAGGCCTTGAGCTGCTCGCGATAAAAGCGCGCCGCCTGCCCCATCAGATCGTACAAATCGGCGGCAGGCCTGGGCCGGTTCCGCGCCCCCTGTTCCTGCGGGACGGCGAGCCCCGCATCGGCCGCCAGCACTTCCACCGCTTCGACAAAACCCAGCCCCTCATAGGCCATGAGAAACCCGATCGCGCTGCCATGCGCCCCGCAGCCGAAGCAGTGGTAGAACTGCTTGGTGGGGCTGACTGTGAAGGAAGGCGTTTTTTCCTGGTGGAAAGGGCAGCACGCCTGATAGTTCTGGCCTGCCTTCTTGAGCGGCACGCGACGGTCGATGACATCAACGATATCGAGGCGCGCCAGCAATGCATCGACAAAATCCTGCGGTATCATTCGGCCCGCCCCGGCGCGGGAAGTCAGCCGGCCAGCCGCGCCTTGACCTGCGCCGAGACGAGGGAAAAATCGGCCCTTCCTGCCAGTCTGGGCTTGAGCAGCGCCATGACCCGCCCCATGTCCTTGGCCGTCTGCGCCGCGGCCGCCACGAGCGCTTCCTCGATGGCCGCCGCGATTTCTGCCTCGCTGAGCGGCGCGGGCAAATAGGCCGACAGCACCTCGATCTCCGCTTTCTCGGCAGCCGCCAAGTCGGCGCGCCCGCCAGCCTCGAACTGGCCGATGGCTTCGCGACGCTGCTTGATCAGCTTTTCCACGATGGCCAGTATCGCGGCGTCGTCCAACTCGACCCGCTCATCGACTTCCTTCTGCTTCATGGCAGCGGTCAGCATGCGCAGGGTCGAGAGGCGCTCGGCCGCGCGCGCCTTCATGGCGCCCTTGACGTCTTCGAGAATACGGGTTTTCAGACTCATGGGGGCTCCAGTGCAAAAAGGCGGGACTGCCGCCCGCCTCATGCCGTCATGCAAGGTCAAACAATCAGTACATCTTGGGCGGCAGCATCTGCCCGCGCAGCCGCTTATGTGTGCGCTTGACTGCGGCAGCCAACTTGCGCTTGCGCTCAGAAGTCGGCTTCTCATAGAACTCGCGTGCGCGCAGTTCCGTTAGCAGGCCGGTCTTTTCCACCGCGCGCTTGAAGCGGCGCAGGGCGACGTCGAAGGGCTCGTTTTCTTTGACCTTGATGTGGGGCATGGCGAAGATTGCTTCCTTGTGCGGGAAAAAACGCGAATAATACCCCGCTCCCAGGCTTTTTTCCATCCCCATGCAGGTTCTCGGCATCGAATCTTCCTGCGACGAAAGCGGCGTGGCGATTTTCGACACCGCCCGCGGCCTGCTCGCCCACCGCTTGCATTCACAGATCGCCATGCATCGGGATTATGGCGGCGTTGTTCCCGAACTGGCCTCGCGCGACCACATCCGGCGCATCGTACCTCTGATTCGCGAGACGCTAAGAGCCGCGGGCTGCACCCTTGCCAGCCTCGACGGTATCGCCTACACTGCCGGCCCAGGCTTGGCCGGTGCGCTGCTGGTGGGTGCCGGAATCGCCCGCGGCCTGGCCTATACACTTGATATCCCGGCGGTGGGCATTCACCACCTCGAAGGCCACCTTCTTTCGCCCCTCCTTTCCAGCCAGCCCCCCTCCTTCCCTTTCGTCGCCCTGCTCGTCTCGGGTGGCCACACCCAGTTGATGCAGGTGGCCGAGGTGGGCCGCTACGAATTGCTGGGAGAAACGCTCGACGATGCGGCCGG
>JAJXXS010000212.1 GCA_021780975.1 Pseudomonadota bacterium | reverse complement strand
CGCGGCCGGCCGCACCAGCACGCAGTCGGCATCCGCCAGGAAATAGCATTCCGGGCCCGGATCCTGTTGCTGCAGGCGGATTTCAAGGAGGTGCCCGAAGTGGGTGAGAATTTCCAGCAGGGCAGGACAATAGGCGTACAGATGACGGTCGTCGGCCAGGAGGATTTCTGCCCGGCGCTGGGGGCCGCCGAGCAAGAATGCCCTGAGCGCTGGCGCCAGGCTGTTGTCGTTCCAATTCTGGCTGGTGAGGGTCCCTTCCCGCAAGCGCACCCTCCGGGTTGCCTGGCGCAGCAATTCGTGGGCGGCTTTCTGCCAGTCGGAGGGCGTGGAGAGAGTCATTCCCATTGCACCCAGCCTGCCTCGTACCAGTCGTGCAGGAGCTCGGCGAGCGCCAGTGGATAATTGCCCGGAGCGAGCCTGCGGCTGTCCGCCAGGGAGCGCAGGACGGTCGATGTGCGCGGTGGGGCGAGCACTTCCTCGCCGTTGCAGAAGAAGCGGCGGCCGGAAAACAGCAGCCGACTGCGGCGGTCGAGCTTGATTCCGGTATGAGCAAGTCGGCGCGTAAATATCGCCAGTCCCAGCGGGTGTGCCGGGGGTTCGAAAAATACCGTAGGTTTGGGTTCCGAGAACCAGCTGCCAGCGAAGCGCGCCACATCGTCTTCTGTCCAACGGATGCTTTCGAGCATGGTGCTCACCTGGGCGATCAGGTCGTCGCTCAGCTGCCCGGGGTGGCGCTGTAGACGCAGGGCGGGATCGGCATAGCGTCCGGGTAAATCGAGATGCTCGTGCAGCCAGTCGAGAAATCCGACGGCAAGCTCCTGGGCCGACGGCGCACGAAAACCGATCGAATAGGTCATGCACGCGTCTTCCGCAATGCCGTCATGGGCGTAATGAGGGGGGAGGTAGAGCATGTCACCCGGCTCCAGCACCCATTCCTGTTCGGCCTCGAAGCGGCGCAATATCCTGAGCGGGACGTCGGGCAGGAATTCCATATCTCGCTGCGCAGAAATGCGCCAGCGCCGCCGCCCCATGCCCTGAAGCAGAAACACGTCGTAGGAATCGAAGTGCGGTCCAACACCCCCGCCCGGTACTGCATAGCTCACCATCAGGTCGTCCAGGCGTGCGTGCGGAATGAAATCGAAGCGCGCGAGCAGCGCGGCGCCAGCGTCAAGCCTATGGTCCACCGATTGCACCAGCAGGGTCCAGTTTTTCTTCGCCAGCCGGCTGAAAGTCTTGGGCGCGAACGGGCCGTGCGCGAGCTTCCAGATTTCTTGTGAACGCGACACGAGGCGAGACTCTACCTCTTCCTCGCCAGCCAGATGCATGAGGTCGTCCGGGGACAGCAATCCGTTGAAGCCGGGCAGGGCCTGGCGTATCAGGAGCGGCTTCTTGTGCCAGTACCGCGCGAGAAAATTTTCCGGGCTCAGGCCGCCGAGCATGGTGGAGTGCTTGCTAAAATGCGATGGTGCATTATGGCGGGAATCCTCGTGCGCCCCCAAAGGGTCTCTCCCGCGCGATGCCAGCCTTCCAACCGCCATTCGAGGATCTGCCATGATTGCCATAGGAAAAGACACCGTCGTGACCCTGGAATACGAGGTCTATGACCTGGAAGGCAATCTGCTGGAAAAAAGCGACGAACCGGTCAGTTATCTGCATGGCGGCTATGACAACATATTTCCGCCCGTCGAGCGAGCCCTGGAGGGCAGGCAGGCAGGTGACGCAGTGGAGTTGAAGCTGCAGCCAGCCGACGCCTTTGGGGAATATGACGAAAACCTTGTGCGGGTGGAGCCGCGCGACCAATTTCCCGACAATGTCGACGTCGGTATGCAATTCGTCGGCTCACCGGTAGGAGCCGAGAATGCCGAGGAGGTGGTGTATACCGTGACGGAAGTGGCCGAGGACAAGGTTGTCGTTGACGGCAATCACCCCTATGCCGGCGAGGCGGTTCACTTCAAATGCAAGGTCGCCGAGGTGCGCGCCGCGGATGCTCATGAGGTAGCCCATGGACACGCCCATGGCGACCACGGCCACCACCACCATCATTAATACGCATAGCGTCGCCCCATGGCTCCTAGGGCCCAATGCCATGGGCGTTGGTTCGCGTTAAAATTGCGGGTTGCATAGCCACGCCGGCTTTCCATGAAAACCACTTTTCTAGAATTCGAGCAGCCTGTCGCCGAACTGGAATCCAAGATCGAAGAACTGCGCTTTGTGCAGGACGATTCGGCTCTCGATATTTCCGAGGAAATCCAGCGCCTGCAGAGAAAAAGCCGGGCGCTGACGAAGGATATTTATGCCAAGCTGTCCGCCTGGCAGATTTCTCAGGTGGCGCGCCACCCCCAGCGCCCGTACAGCCTGGACTATATCGGCGGGCTCTTCAGCGATTTCCAGGAATTGCATGGTGACCGCGGTTTCGCGGATGATCCTGCCATCGTTGGGGGCATTGCCCGCTTCAACGGCGAAGCGGTGATGGTCATCGGCCATCAGAAGGGCCGGGACATCAAGGAGCGGCAGTATCGCAACTTCGGCATGCCGCGCCCGGAAGGTTACCGCAAGGCACTGCGCCTGATGCGCCTGGCGGAAAAATTCGCTCTCCCGCTGTTCACCTTTATCGACACGCCAGGCGCCTATCCGGGCATCGGTGCGGAGGAGCGCGGCCAGTCGGAGGCGATCGCGCGCAACCTTTACGTCATGGCGGAACTTAAGACCCCAATTGTCTGTACGGTGATCGGAGAGGGCGGATCGGGAGGCGCGCTCGCCATCGGCGTGGGGGACCGCACGCTGATCCTGCAGTATTCCACTTATTCGGTCATTTCCCCGGAGGGCTGCGCCTCCATCTTGTGGAAGAGCGCGGAGCAGGCGCCCGAAGCCGCGGAAACCCTGGGCATTACCGCTCCCAGGCTGCTCAGCCTGGGTCTGGTCGATCGCGTGGTGGATGAACCACTAGGAGGGGCCCATCGCGACTGGCCGGCCATGTTTGGAGCGCTGCGCGGGGTGCTCGCCGAAGCTTTGACCGAGGTGA
>JAJXXS010000258.1 GCA_021780975.1 Pseudomonadota bacterium | reverse complement strand
TGATTACATTGACACCTTCTACAATCGAACGCGTCGGCATTCGCATCTCTCGGGGGTCAGCCCAGACGAGTTCGAGGCCAACTTCAAGCACAGGGGCAAAGGTCTCCACTAAATCCTGGGAACTCCATAACGCTTTCTGCCATCACCCGCGCAAACTCGGCGCGCACCTCTTGCGCCTGCTCTGCCGTGAGCTCGCCCATGCGCTGGCGCCGGGAGACCAGGCTGGCGAATTCCACCTTGGTTCACGCGCCCGTAGTCAAGGTCTCCGCCGGCAGCCGGAGCAAATAGGCCTCAACGGCTTTGCTGGTGCCCTCGGCAATGAACAGCGGCGCGATGAAGCTTGTGTCCAGGTAAGGCACGCCTCAATAGCCCTCGTCGCGCAGTTCGCGGATGAGCTCAGCGCTCGGTTTGCGCGCCTTGGGCATCCTGGCGCGAAATGCAGCCAAGGATTGCAGTGGCTTGCGCGGCGTGGCCACCGGAGTGATACGTGCCACGGGCTTGCCGCGCCGGGTAATGACGACCTCACTGCCCGCCACCACCTGGTCGATCAGGTGGCTCAGGTGGGCTTTGGCGTCTGCCAGGGTTACCGTGCTCATCTCGACCTCGAATAGTCACCTTTATGGTCATATGGTAACGCAAAGAGGATTTCGTCGGTTTTCTTCCGAAGCCGCCTTCAAGCCATTGGCCAACGCAGGATTCTCACCACGGAATCTCCGTCCCGTTGTAACGGAAGAACGCCCCGCTCATCTGCGGCGTAAAGCGCTCCACCATCGCACGCATGCCCTGCACGCTCTGCTCGACGCTGAGGGGCGCGCCGGGGCCGCCCATGCGCGTCTGCGCCCAGCCCGGGTGCAGCAGCAGCACGCCGATATGGCGCTGCGCCAGCGCGTGGGAGAGGCCCTTCATCGCCGCGTTGAGGGCAGCCTTGCTGGAACGGTAGGCGTAGTTGCCGGGGGCCGCGATTTCGGCTATGGAACCCATGTGGCTGGTGATTGCGACCACCAGCCGTTGCTCGCTGCGCGCCACCTGCTCGACCAGCGCTTCCGTCACCCGCACGGCACCCAGCGTATTGACGGCGAAGCTGCGCTGCCAGGCCTCATAGTCGATGCCGCCGAGGTCTCCCGAGAACTTGTCCAGATACACGCCGGCATTGTTCACGAGCACGTCGATGCGCGCTTCCTCCAGGTCCAGCTGCAGGGTGTGCAGCTGCTCGCCGTCGGTCACGTCGAGGCGGTGCACGCTGAGTCCTGGATGCGCGCCTGCCAGGGCCTTGAGTTCGGCGGCCTCTTCCGGGCGCCGGCAGGTGGCGTACACGCGCCATCCGGCCTGCACGTACTGGCGCACCCATTCCAGCCCCAGCCCGCGATTGGCGCCGGTCACCAGCACCCCGGTTTTCATCGTTTGCTGTTTCGCCATGGCTGTCTCCCGATCGATGTGCAATTGGCTACGGCCATTCAGGCCAGCAGCGCGCGCAGATGCGCTGCCACGCTGCGCCCGAGGGCCTGCGGCTGGTAGCCGCCTTCCAGCATGGATACCACGCGGCCGCCGGCACTGGACGCGGCAATGTCGGCCACCGCCCGCGTGATCCAGGCGTAGTCGTCCTCGACGAGCGCGAAGCCTGCCATGCCGTCCTCCTTATGCCCGTCGAAGCCGGCCGAGACAAACACCAGTTGCGGCGCGTGCGCCGCCAGCCTCTCGAACCACGCCGCCTCGACGGCGGGACGCCAGGTTGCGCCGGTGGTGCCCGCCGGCATAGGTACTGGCAGGCAATTTTCCGCCCCTGCCGGGGTGCCGCGAAAAGGGTAGAAGGGATGCTGGAAGCTGGAGCAGAACAGGATGCGCTCGTCGCCCGCGACGATGTCTTCCGTGCCGTCGCCGTGATGGACGTCGAAGTCCACGATGGCGACGCGTTCCAGGCCGTGTCTTTCCAGGGCATGGCGGGCCGCGATCGCCACGTTGTTGAAGATGCAGAACCCCGCCGCATGGCCGCGCCCGGCGTGGTGCCCAGGCGGACGTACAGCGCAGAAGGCGCGCCGCTCCGCCTCCTCCATCACCCAGTCGACGGCATGGAGGCCACTTCCCGCCGCGTGCAGCGCCGCGGCCAGGGTATGCGGATTCATCCCTGTGTCGGCATCGAGCACGAGCAGGCCTTCCGCCGGCGCATGCGCAAAGATGAGGTCGACATAGCGCGCATCGTGGGCAAGACACAGATCCTCGCGCGTCGCGGCGGGCGCCTCCAGCTGGACCAGCTGCGCATCGAGCTGGCTGGCTTGCAGCTCGGCGCGTATGGCGCCGATGCGCCCCGCATTCTCGGGGTGATTTGGCCCGTTGCTGTGCAGCAGGCAGTCAGGATGGCTGATGAAGGCGAGGTTCACGGGCATTCCTTGCAATAACCATACGGGATGACTATCTCCATAATGGCACGCCAGATCATCCACGCGAGGCCAATCTCGGGCCGCCAAGGCACCGCCACGCTGCCTCGCCCATGCAGCCGCCACGGCATGAGTCCGAACGCCCGGGACGCGCGGCGCGGTGCCCATCCGCCGGCCGTTCGATTCCGTGAATCGAAACAAGTCAAACAATCAATTGGCAATAGTTCCCGCGCTCGCCTTAAATGGACAACGCGCAACGGCGCTTCATTCATTCAGCAGGAGACAGGCATGCGTCCAGTAGATTCCCTCGGCACCACTCGCGGCAGCCCGATGGCGCTGCGACCGTGGCACCAGAGCCTCGCGCCCAGACATCGCATCAGACTGCGGTCATCAACCAAACACTGAAGGAGCAAACCATGTCGAACGAATTGAAATGCCCCGTGGCGCATGGCGCCCACACCCGGACCGTCGCCGGCGCCATGGGCAACGCCGAATGGTGGCCCAACCAGCTCAACCTGGCGATCCTGCACCAGCATTCCGCCAGGTCCAACCCGATGGGCGTGGGGTTCGACTACGCCAAGGAATTCAAGACCCTCGACCTCGATGCGGTGGTCAAGGATCTGAAGGCGCTGATGACCGACTCGCAAGACTGGTGGCCGGCCGATTACGGCCACTACGGTCCGCTCTTC
>JAJXXS010000085.1 GCA_021780975.1 Pseudomonadota bacterium | reverse complement strand
GGACAGGTCATAGGCTCGCTCCGGGGTGAGGGCTCCTGGGCATCAGATCAGAAATAAAAAACGCGCCTTGCGGCGCGTTGCGCATCGGGCGGTTTTCTCATGCGCGGCGCCGCGCCACCAAGCCGACCAGACCCAGGCCTGCGACGAGCGTTAGCCATTCGGCGGGTTCGGGCACGGCAGCCACGTTGTAGATCGTCCCGGACGCATCGCTGAGTATGGCGCCTTGCGGCAGCACGATCTGGTTCAGCAAGCCGGTGTTGGAGAAATCGAACGTGGTGGTGGCAGGGGTGGCCGTGGAAAAATTCTGGCCCGCACCGGTGGTCAGCAGGCCCACAAGATAAAAGGACTGGCCATAGGTAAAGCTCAAACTTCCAGCCAAATTGGCTTGTATGGCTTGACCCGTGCCGGTGCCCAGAATCTGGTTGAAGGTCGGGCAGGTGTTGCCCAGTTGCGACGTGCAGGCGGTAGCGGCGCCTTGGGTGCCCACGGCGTAGCTTGCCACCGTCGTCAGCTGCGAGGTGTCCACGCTAAGTGGCAGGGAGACCGAATTGAAGCTGATGGTCGATGAAGTAAGCGTCATCGGATTGACGGCGGAGGTACCGAGGACATAGAAAGCGGCGCCGTCAGGCGCCCCTACGTCCGTAGTGCCGTTGAGCGACGCTTTGAGCGTCGCCGTTCCTGTGCCGCTGCCGCCGGTGATGGTGATCTGGTCATACCAGAGGGAGGCTGCCGCCGAGGCGACGGAATTGGTGTCGGTGTTCGCATAACTGGCATAGGCGTGGTTGAGCCCATAATCGGTCGAGGTCGTGGCCACACCACCTAGGTTGTCATTGACGCTGGCCAAGCCATTGCGCGTGACGGCAGTGTCAACATTATTGAGCGTCAGCGTACCGGTTGTTGGGTCCATGGTCGCCGTAGCCGCGACCGATACGACGCCGTGATCGGGGTAGCCAACGCTTATGGCCCAGGCCGGTGTGCTCGAAACGCACAGTGCCGCAAGGGCAAGGGGTGTGATCTTGTTCATGACGCTCCTCCATTATTGATTTTTCCGCCACCTTAAACATGGCGCCGGAGGCCGTCAAGCGAAAATCAGAGCAGCACCTTCTCGATGCCGCCTTCGCTCGCCTGCCGCACATAGTCGGCCATCCAATCCTCGCCCAGCAGCTTGCGCGCCAGTTCCACCACGATGTAGTCGGGCTCAGCGGCCACGTCTTCGCGGTAGCGGGCCAGGCCCTGCAGGCAAGAGGGGCAGGAGGTGAGCAGCTTGACCGGGGCGTCATCGTCGCCGGCGCGCAGGGCGGCCACGCCCTTGCGCAACTCCTCTTCCTTCCGGAAGCGCACTTGGGTGGAAATGTCCGGACGGGTGACGGCCAGGGTGCCTGACTCCCCGCAGCAGCGTTCCGAGAGCTTGACCCCGCCGCCCATCAGCGCATTCGCGACCTTCATGGGGGCGTGGGTCTTCATGGGCGTGTGGCAGGGGTCGTGGTAGAGGTATTTCACGCCGTCCACCCCTTCCAGCCTGACGCCCTTTTCCATCAGGTATTCGTGGATGTCGAGCAGGCGGCAGCCGGGAAAGATCTGGCCGAATTCGTATTTGAGCAGCTGATCCATGCAGGTGCCGCAGGACACGATCACGGTCTTGATGTCGAGGTAATTGAGCGTGTTGGCGACGCGATGGAACAGCACGCGGTTCTGCGTGGTGATGGTCTCGCCGCGGTCGGCGTCGCCCGACGCGGTCTGTGGATAGCCGCAGCACAGATAGCCCGGCGGCAGCACGGTCTGCACGCCCAGATCGAACAGCATGGCCTGGGTCGCCAGCCCCACCTGGGAGAACAGGCGTTCCGACCCGCAGCCGGGAAAATAGAACACTGCCTCGGCGTCTTCCGCAGCCTTCTGCGGGTCGCGGATCACCGGCACGACGCGTGGATCCTCCAGCCCGAGCAGGGCGCGCGCGGTCTTCTTCGGCAGGCCGCCGGGCATGGGCTTGTTGATGAAATGGATGACCTGGGCGCGTACGCCCGGCTTGCCGAGGGTCGCGGGAGGATGCCGCACCTGGTCCTGGATCAGCCCCAGAGCCTTGCCCACGGCGTGGCCGGCGCGCTGCGCGGCGTAGCCCCATTCGATGGAGGTCTTGCGCACCAGTTTGATGGCGCGTTCGTTCTGGGTGTTGAGGAAGTATTGCGCGAGCGCCTTGCCAGGGTTGAATTTCTGCTGCCCCTGCTGGCGCAGGAAATTGCGCATGGCGATGGACACGTCGCCGAAGTCGATATCCACCGGGCAGGGGTTCTTGCACTTGTGGCAGATCGTGCAATGCGCCGCGACATCGTCGAATTCGTCGAAGTGCTTGAGCGACACGCCGCGCCGCGTCTGCTCTTCGTAGAGAAAGGCCTCGATCAAAAGCGAGGTGGCGAGGATCTTGTTGCGCGGCGAGTAGAGCAGATTGGCGCGCGGCACATGGGTGTTGCACACGGGCTTGCATTTGCCGCAGCGCAGGCAGTCCTTGATGGAATCGGCGATGCGGCCGATCTCCGACTGCTCCAGGATGAGCGACTCCGCACCCAGCAGCGAGAACGACGGCGTGTAGGCGTTGCGCAGATCGGCGCCGGCGAGCAGCTTGCCCTGGTTGAAGCGGCCGTGCGGGTCGACGGCGTGCTTGTAGCGCGCGAATTCCGCCAGCGCATCCGCGTCGAGAAACTCCAGCTTGGTGAGGCCGATGCCGTGCTCGCCCGAGATCACGCCGCCCAGCTCCGTAGCCAGTCGCATGATGCGTGCCACCGACGCATTGGCCGCCTGCAGCATGGCGTAGTTGTCCGAGTTGACGGGAATGTTCGTGTGCACGTTGCCGTCGCCGGCGTGCATGTGCAGGGCCACGAACACGCGCGAGCGCAGCACCTCGGCATGCCGGCGCTCGCAGGCCTCCAGTACCGGTTCGTATTCGCGGCCGACGAAGATGCGCTGCAGCTCGCGCCGCACCTCGCGCTTCCACGACACGCGCAGGCTCTGGTCCTGCAGCGCCTGGAACACCGTGGCGGCCAGCAGCTCGGCGGGCAGCGGGCCGCTGAACAGGC
>JAJXXS010000164.1 GCA_021780975.1 Pseudomonadota bacterium | reverse complement strand
CATGATTATCATGGCGCTCAAACAGCCCTCGGCAGACGCCTGACCGCACCCGCGAGCGTGCGTGGCGCACGGCGGCGCGTTTAGGTCGGCTTCGGCCAACGCGCGCGCTCTCTATGGGAGGATAGGCTCATGAAAATGCTGATTCGATATCTCGCCGCCATGCTCCTCGCCGCGACGGCATCAACCGCCTACGCGCTGACATCCCTTGACGCGCATCAGCTGGAGCAGGCCGCCGAGCTCGGCCACCTTCCGGCGCGCGATGCGCTGGAAGCCGCCGCGCGGCAAGGCGACCCGGAAGGCCAGCTGGCCTATGGCATCTACCTCCTCAATCGGCATGATTACGCCCCCGCCGCCCATTGGATACGCAAGTCCGCGGAGCAGGGCCTGCCCCTGGCCCAGGAGATGTTGGGCGTCATGTACCACGTGGGCGCCGGTGTGCCGAAGGATCTCGCGCGCGCCGAAAAGTGGTTCACCCTATCGGCGGCCCAGGGCAACGCCAACGCGCAATTCAACCTGGTGCAGTTCTACGCCCAGGGAGCGGGCGTGCCGCAGGACTACGCCCAGGCCGCGGCGTGGTGCCGCAAGGCAGCCGCGGAAGGCGACGCGTCGGCCCAGTTCTACCTTGGCATGCTTTACTCCAGGGGGACGGGCGTGCCGCAGGACGATACCGCGGCGGCCTCGTGGTTTGCCAAGAGCGCGGCGCAGGGCAACGCCCTGGCGCAGTACAACCTGGGAGTGCTGTACGGCGATGGACAAGGCGTGCCGCAGGATTTTGCGCGGGCCGCAGGCTGGTATCGCCAGGCTGCCGAGCAAGGCCTCGCCGACGCCCAACTCAGGCTCGCCCTGCTCTATGACGAAGGCAAGGGCGTCGGCCAGGACTACGCGCAAGCCGCCAAGTGGTATCGCGCCGCCGCCGAACAGGGCCTGGCGGTTGCGCAGGTAAGCCTGGGTGTCTTCTATGCGTACGGGGTGGGGCTGACGGCAGACCCTCTGCGGGCCTACAAGTGGCTGACCCTGGGCAAGGCCGCCGCGCCGCCGAACAGCGATACGTACGGGCTGGCCGCCCGGACCATGAGCCAGGTCGCCGCTTCAATGACTGCCGCGCAGATCGCCACGGCCCAGGTCGAAGCCTCTGCCTGGTCTGCCGCCCGCTCCAAGAACAGGAAGTAAGCGACTGCCGCAGGTCCGGGCAGTTAGGCCGGATCAGGGCGCTTTGACGACAAAGGGCACCACGTCTCCCGCGTGCTTCTTCACCCGCTTTGCCGCGCGTTTCTCTTTGGGCGTCGATAGTGCCTGTTTTTTCGATTCTTTATTCGAGCGTTGCATCTTGGACATGATATCTGCTCCTAAGCATGCTGAAGGGACGTCCAGGGAGCGATGGGCTGGCGAAGCTGATGGGCATTTGCCGGGCGGTTTCGCCCAGTCTTGCACGGCAGGACGCTGTACTGCGGTTCGAGTATAGGCCTATGGCTCCAGAAAGGCAGGATTATTCCTGCGGCGGGTTCCACCCCCCACCCGGTGGGGCCAGGCCTTGCGTCAACCCATTCCAACCCAAGAGCGCAACTCACCGCACCTATGAAAGGGGTGGATGAGCTTGCCGACTACCCACAGCAACGATGCAAGCCACCATTTCTTCTTCGAACCCCCATGCGCATTCCGGCTTAGGGATGCGCAACGTTGCCTTGCTCCTGGGCGCGCCAGTATCGATAGAGCGCTGCCGCGTTGCCAGCCAGTTCATCGCATAGCCGGCGCTGGATCGCATCACGCGCTGCGCCGCGCAAGCGGGCCAGCTGGAAGATGGGGGTCAGCAACGCATTCAGTTCGCCCCCTGTATGCATGGCCCACTGCTCGCGGCACAGGGACATGCCGGAGCAATAGCCCTGGCACCAGGCCGAGGCGTCCACCGCCACGGCTGCCGCGCCATCGCGCACGAAGTCGAGCACGGGGCGGAAGCCATCACGCATTTTGAGGCTGGCTTCGATGTCCTGGTAAAGCCGCATGGCGAGGCCCAGCATGGTCTGCGCCTGCTCGCCGTTGGCGAAAACCGGTTCGTCGAACACCAGCCGCAGCCACTCGCCGGATTCCAGCGGTTCCGGCCCGCTGGCGGCGGCCGTGAGAAAGCCGTGGGCGCGCGACAGGCCCATGGCGTCGCGCCCGCATGCGCTGGAGTGCAGGAAGGAGTCAAGCGCGAGCAGGTCGGCCTGGGTGAGAGGTTGGGCATGGGCTGGCAGCATGCCGCCACGATGCCTCTACCGAGGTGGCGCGGTCAACAAGATTTTTCTTGGCGCCAAGAGCGCGGCCCGAAGTGCCTTTCCCACCGCTTCAATCCTGGTCACTGGGCAGGGCGTAGGCGCCACCCCATGGATGCCAACCAGGGTTTGGCCAGACATCAGCGCCACGCCTACCATTCGAGCCGGACTTGCAGCCCCCAAGCCAGCAGCGGACGGCGCGCGAGACCCGGACGACTGGCGGACACCCGGTCCGTGCCCGCAGGGAGCACCGGGTTTGGCAGGCGCATGGCCTGCCACTGCAGCGTGGTTTTCACGCCGAACAGGCGGTCCGTCTGCGCATTGACCACGCCCAGGGGATCGGTCAGGAACAGGATGGCCTTGTCTGTCCAGCCGAGTTCCCCGGGCTGCTCACGGATGCGTCGGCGCAGCGGGGAGACGAGGTAGTGGCCGACGAGAAAGCCCGCCACGGGGGTCACCACCAGATCCTGGGCAGAAACGGGTTCGGCCAGCGCTTCCGCGCCGTATTCGTAGAGCGCCGACAGCAGCGTCGAGTACCAGAAGGACTGCATCCGATCCAGGCCGCGTTCGCGCGCCCGGATGTAGTAGGCGCTGCCCCAGTAGGGATGCAGGATGTAATTGATCCACCAGCGGTCCTTGTCCCACACCGGACGGCTCACATTGTGGCGCCACCTGGCGAAGCTGTAATTGCGTTTCTGTTCGCGGTCCCAGCCGGAGATGCTCTCGGGCGCGACGTACAGCACGGCGATGGCGGCAAACTGGTAGCCGAGAAAATAGGCGGTGTCGCGCCCGACCCCGCGCCAGTCGGGCCGGCGGTGCG
>JAJXXS010000316.1 GCA_021780975.1 Pseudomonadota bacterium | reverse complement strand
ACGTGGCACAGCCTTGCGCATCCGTGCCACGGCCGGCGTAATGGCCGGTGGCAATATGGTCGGCACCACGTTTTTGCGCATCCTCCAGGAACGCCTTGAACTTGATTTCCGAGTTGCACAGGATGTCGGGATTGGGTGTGCGACCGGCCTGATATTCGCGCAGAAAATAGCTGAACACCCGCTCCCGATATTCGGCGGCGAAGTTGACCAGTTCCACTTCGATGCCCAGCGTGTCGCCTACGGCAAGCACATCGAGAAAATCCTGGCGCGCCGGGCAGGCGGGATCATCGTCATCGCCTTCCCAGTTCTTCATGAACACCCCCAGCACCTCATGCCCCTGCTCCTGAAGCAACCAGGCGGCGACGGCGGAATCGACGCCACCGGAAAGGCCGACGACCACCTTAGCCATGGAGGTGATGCAGGAGATCAAGGGAATGGCGCTGCCCGGCCAGGTAATCCTCCACGCAGCGGAGCAGAAGCGGGCTGCGATGGCGCCCCTGGCAGGCGCGGATTTCCTCCACGCTCAGCCACAGGGGGCGGATGATGCCCGCGTCCAGCACCGCGTCAGCCTGTTCGCCCGTAATCTCGCCGACAAAGGCGAAACGCAGATAGGTGATGGCCTTGCGTGGATGCGCCCAGCGATACACTCCTAGCAATGCAGTGGGCCGGAAGTGGAAACGGGTTTCCTCCAGGGTCTCCCGCACCACCGCCTGCAGCAGGCTCTCGTTCTCCTCCCAGTGGCCGGCCGGTTGGTTGAGGCGCACGCCGTCGTCGGTTTGCTCTTCCACCAGGAGAAAACGGCCGTCGCGCTCCACCACGGCAGCCGCCACAACATGTGGCTTCCAGATTTCAGACATGGACTTCCTTCCATTCCCCGGGCGCCAGGCCCTGCAGGGTCCAGGATCCCATCGCGTAGCGAATCAGGCGCAGGGTGGGCAGACCCACCTTGGCCGTCATGCGGCGGACCTGGCGATTCCTGCCTTCGCTGAGGGTGAGCCGCAGCCAGGCCGTGGGGATATGGCGCCGTTCGCGTATGGGCGGCTGGCGCGGCCATAGGCCGGGCGGCTCCTCCATCACCTCGGCCTGCGCGGGCCGTGTGACGCCATCGCCCAGGTCCACACCCCGGCGCAAGGCGGACAGGGCAGTGTCATCCGGCGTGCCCTCCACCTGCACCCAATAGGTCTTGGGCTGCTTGTGATGCGGGTCCGTCAGGCGATGCTGCAGGGCGCCGTCATCGGTTAGAATCAGCAGACCTTCGCTGTCCCCGTCCAGCCGGCCGGCAGCATATACGCCGGGCATCGAGATGTAAGAGGCGAGCCCTTTATAGCGGCCCTCGTCAGTAAACTGGCTGAGTACCCCGTAGGGCTTGTTGAATAAAATCAGGCGGGACACGTTTCGGCGGGACAAAACCCAATTTTAACTTTTCCTGCATCCAAACCATGAGCTACCAGCATATTAAAGTGCCCGCCCAAGGCGAGAAAATCACCGTCAGCGCCGACAACGCCCTCAAGGTGCCCCATACCCCCATCATCCCCTACATCGAGGGCGACGGCACCGGCGTGGACATCACCCCGGTAATGCGCGCGGTGGTGGATGCCGCGGTGGCCAAGGCCTATGGCGGCAAGCGGCAGATCGCCTGGATGGAAGTCTACGCCGGCGAGAAGGCGGTCAAGGTCTACGGCGGCGACCAGTGGCTGCCCGACGAGACCGTGCAGGCGGTGAAGGACTATGTCATCTCGATCAAGGGCCCGCTCACGACGCCGACTTCGGGCGGCATCCGTTCGCTCAACGTGGCATTGAGGCAGCTGCTCGACCTTTACGTGTGTCTGCGCCCGGTGCGCTACTTCACCGGTGTGCCCAGCCCCGTGAAGGCGCCGGAGAAGGTCGACATGGTGATCTTCCGCGAAAACACCGAGGACATTTATGCAGGCGTGGAATGGGAGGCCAATTCCGAGGCGGTGCAGAAGGTCATCGCTTTCCTGCAGCAGGAAATGGGCGTGAAGAAGATCCGCTTCCCAGGATCCTCGGCCATAGGAATCAAGCCGGTGTCGGTGGAGGGCTCGGAGCGGCTCATCCGCAAGGCCATCCAGTACGCCATCGACAACCAGCGCAAGTCGGTGACGCTGGTGCACAAGGGCAACATCATGAAATTCACCGAGGGCGGCTTCAAAAAATGGGGCTACGAACTCGCCGCGCGTGAATTCGGCGCCAAACTGATCGGTGAAGGCCCGTGGATGGAATTGCCGAACGGCATCGTCATCAAGGACGTCATCGCTGACGCCTTCCTGCAGCAGATCCTGCTGCGCCCCGACGAGTACGACGTGATCGCCACGCTGAATCTGAACGGCGACTACATTTCCGACGCGCTGGCGGCGGAAGTCGGCGGTATCGGCATCGCGCCGGGGGCCAACCTGTCCGACACCGTGGCGATGTTCGAAGCCACCCACGGCACCGCGCCCAAGTATGCCGGCAAGGACTACGTCAATCCGGGCTCGCTCATCCTCTCGGCCGAGATGATGCTGCGCCACCTGGGCTGGATCGAAGCCGCCGATCTGATTGTCGCCAGCATGGAAAAGGCGATCGCGGCGAAAACGGTAACCTACGACTTCGCCCGTCTCATGGAAGGCGCCACCGAAGTGAGTTGCTCGGCCTTCGGGCAGGCCATGATAGCGCGCATGTAAAACGGGCTGGCCTAGTGCGGGCCAGCGTACTCGCTGCGGATGGTTCCTTCGGGCGCGGCTACCACACCGGCCGCCCGCAGCATCGCGATCAATTCGCTAGCCAGGCTGCCGACCTCTTCCTGCATGCCTTCCAGGCCACGCAGCAGTTTGGCAGCCTCTCCCGCATCCAAGTGCGCGGTGAGTTGCTTGCCATCGGCTTGGATATTCATGACGACCATCTCCTCAGTGCGTGCTCGTGCTGGGCCACGGCAGATGCTCCTCATCCCAGGCGTGAGGGGGCTGACGGAAGTGATTTTTGAGTTCGTAGCCCGCCTCCCGCAAGGCGTAAGCCAAATTGAGAACCTGGCTATTGGCAGCCTCGGAATGCTGGATAAGATCCTGCGCGAGTTTACGCGCCTCTCCCA
>JAJXXS010000325.1 GCA_021780975.1 Pseudomonadota bacterium | reverse complement strand
CCGCGGCCCGCTTTCGCGCCGACGCCCTGGCCGTCATGGCAGAGAGCACTGCGCAGGGCCGCATTCCCTTGCTGGTGGGCGGCACCATGCTGTATTTCCGTGCCCTGCTCAGCGGCCTGAGCGACCTACCTGGCGCCGATGCGCAACTGCGCGCGCAGCTGGATGGCGAGGCGGCGGCGCTAGGGTGGCCAGCGCTGCATGAGCGGCTTGCCCGCATTGATCCGGACATGGCCACCCGGCTGGCGCCCACTGATGCCCAGCGCATACAGCGCGCCCTCGAAATCCATGCCCTAACCGGCGCACTGCCCTCGCAGCGTCGGGTGGGGGGCGAACCGCCTCCCTACGACTTCCTTCTCGTCGGCCTAGTCCCGGCGCAGCGCGAGATGCTCCATCAGCGCATCGCCGAACGCTTCGATGCCATGCTGGCAGGCGGCCTGGTGGACGAGCTGATACGGCTCAGATCCGCCCATGCGCTGCACGCCGAACTGCCATCCATGCGTTCCGTGGGCTATCGGCAGGCGTGGCACTACCTGGAGGGAAGCTACGGTCTGGAGGAACTGCGCAATCGTGGCATCTATGCCACCCGCCAATTGGCGAAGCGCCAGCTCACCTGGCTCAGAAGCATGGCGGCAGTGACGACGCTGGATTGTCTGGAGGCAGACCTGCCGTCAAAGGTCGAGCTCGTGGCGCGGCGTTGGCTTGCCGAGCGCGTCTGAGTCCGCCCGGGTGATGCGCGCCTCGGCCTGTCCGTGTGCCAGCGTGAGGGACACCTCAGCGCCCACCGCCAGCTGTTCGGCGCCGCGCACGATCTGGCCGCGGGCATCGCGTACGATGGCGTAGCCTCGCGCCAGCACGTGCTGCGGATGCAGCTGGCGCAGGCTGCGCTCCAGGGTGGCGAGATTGTGTGCATGGCGGCCGCTCTCCTTGCGCCAAGCCTGTGCGAGGCGGTGCGCCATGAGGTCGAGGCGGCTTGCGGGTTCTGCCGCAGCGGGGCGACAGAGCAGCAGGCGATTGCGCATTTCGGCGACGCGGCGTTGCCGGCGTCCGCTTTCATCGCGCCCGAGGCGATAAAGGCGCTGCGCCATGGCGCCCAGTTGCGCCTGCTGCAGGCGCAGGCGTTCGCTCGGCAGGAGCAGGCGGTGCGCGAGCTGATCGAAGCGCTGCTCGCACAAGGCCAGGCCATGACGCATGCCGCGTTCGAGGCGTTGCGCCAGCAGGGCAAGGCGATGCGCAAGCTGGCCCTGGTCCGCGCTCGCGAGTTCTGCGGCGGCGGTGGGAGTGGGCGCGCGCAGGTCGGCGGCGAAGTCCGCCAGCGTGAAATCGGTCTCATGCCCGACGCCGCTCACCACGGGCATGGGGCAGGCGGCGATGGCGCGCGCCAGCGCCTCGTCGTTGAAGGCCCAGAGGTCCTCCAGGCTGCCGCCGCCGCGTACCAGGAGGAGGGCGTCGCATTCGTGGCGACGGCCCGCCTCGCGCACCGCGGCGGCAAGCGCGGCGCCGGCGCCGGGGCCCTGGACAGCGGCAGGGTAGACGATCACCTGGATGCTCGGCATGCGCCGCCTGAGCGCCGTCAACACGTCGCGCAGCGCCGCCGCCGCCGGCGAGGTGGCCACGCCCAGGGTGCGCGGATACTCCGGCAGAGGGCGCTTGCGCGCGGCGTCGAAGAGCCCCTCCGCCTGCAGCTTGGCGCGCAGCCTTTCATACGCCTCGTAGAGGGCACCCAGGCCGGCCGGGCGCAGGACTTCCACCTGCAGCTGGAATTCGCCGCGCGGTTCGTACAGGGTGGCCACCGCGCGCACTTCCACCTGCAAGCCGTTTGCGGGTGCGCTTTCGACGAACTGGTTGCGCCCGCGGAACATGACGCAGCGCACCTGCGCGGCGTCGTCCTTGAGCGAAAAATACCAGTGTCCCGAAGGCGCCCGGGTGAAGTTGGAGATCTCTCCCGCCACCCACAGCAAGGGCAGGCCTTCCAGGGTGCGGCGCGCCAGCCGGTTGAGGTCGGTCACGCGGAGGACGACTTCGGGCGGCGCAGTTTCGATCATCCTGGCAGCCCCAGTTGGGAGCGCGCAGCAGGGCGGTGCGTGGCAATGGGCAGGATCATGACGGTATGGTGAAGTTTTTTTGATGCATGAATAAGCGCCTGTTGGAATGTCGCGCAAATATGCGGCCAGGGTTTTGCAGTCCCGCAGTTTCGCACAGGATTATCCACAGTTTTTGTGGAAAACCGCGCGACGGCGCCGGCACATGTGCCCACCACTCCGATCTCCACTGCTTCCCTTGCCGAAGCGCGTTCACCAAGCTAAAGTCTCGGTGTTTTCTGCAGCACGGAGCACGCATGCTAGCGCTTATCGAGGCCGCCGGCTGGCCAATCTGGCCACTCATACTCGCGTCCATCCTGTCGGTGGCGATCATACTCGAACGTCTGTATTCCCTGCGTAGCGGGCTCGTGACCCCGGCCAATCTGCTCGACCAGATCGTCACCGAATACCGCGGCCGCGGGGTGTCGGCGGAACTGCTCACCCAGCTCACCACCGGCTCGCCCCTTGGACGCATCCTTGCCGCTGGCCTGCGCAATCTCGGCGCCAGCCGGGAAATCATGAAGGAGTCGATCGAGGAATCGGGGCGCGCAGTGACCCACGAGCTGGAACGCTTCCTGCCCTCCCTGGGCACCATCGCCACGGTGGCGCCGCTGCTCGGCTTGCTGGGCACGGTCATCGGCATGGTGGAGATCTTCGGTTCGCAGACGCCCACGGGCAACAATCCAGCAGTGCTTGCGCACGGCATTTCGGTGGCCCTCTACAACACCGCCTTCGGGCTCATCGTCGCCATTCCGTCGATGATCTTTTATCGCTTCTTTCGTGCCCGGGTGGATGACTTGGTGGTGGAAATGGAGCAGCAGGCGGTGAAGCTGGTGGAAATCGTTCATGGAGAGCGCGGATGAATTTCCAGCGCGGACGTCAGCGCGAAATGCCGGAGATCAACCTGATTCCGCTCATTGACGTGCTGCTGGTGATCCTCATCTTCCTCATGGTCACCACCACTTATGCGCGCTACTCGGAACTGAAAATCAATCTTCCCACGGCATC
>JAJXXS010000002.1 GCA_021780975.1 Pseudomonadota bacterium | reverse complement strand
CGGCTTCCTCACGGTCCACCCCCGCTTGCGGGGTGATCTTGAAGCACGCCAGAATGTCCGTGTCCAGCGGCGTGTATTCCGGCATCCAGTATGTCTGCCGGTATTCCTTCACGCCGGCGTTGTAGGTCTTCACTGCCATAGCAAACCTCCTAAGGTGAAAAATGGGCCGCCCCGAAGGCGGCGTTGTAAATTCGGGGCGTCAGCCCATCCGAATGGGGTGGAACTGTACGCGAGATCTTCCATAAGAAATATTCAAAGTTTATGATAAGAACCATAAACGATTACTTATATAACGTCCCGTGCTGCATTTTATCCCTATAAAGCGAAAGGTTTTTGACGCCGTTGCGCGTCGCCTGGAGGTTTCGTGCGCGGCGCGGGTCGCCTGTCATCGAAGGGGGCGCGCTCGCGCGGGTCTGCCCGCGGCGGCGCAAAGCCTGCACGACGCGCTGTGAACCCGCCGTTTGAGTTTGTCCTGTTCGGCCTGACCCTGCTGGGCATCGCGGTCTGGCATCGCCATAACCTCTTCATCGCCCTGGGCGGACTTGTCGCCATTGCGCTCTATCAGGGACTCGTTCTGGACCAGCCGGTGGCGCGGGAACTGCTGCATGAATGGAAGCTGGTGCTGAACCTGTTCGGCCTGCTCGTCGGTTTCGCCATCCTGGCGCGGCATTTCGAGGACTCCGGCATTCCCGACCGCCTGCCCGCCTGGTTGCCGGATGATTGGCGGGGCGGCTTCGTGCTGCTGTTCCTCGTGGCGCTGATTTCCACGTTCCTCGACAACATCGCTGCCGCCGTTCTTGGCGGAGTGGTGGCACGGAGGCTGTACGACGGCCGCGTGGGCGTCGCTTATCTGGCCGCCATCGTGGCGGCGAGCAACGCCGGCGGCGCCGGCTCGGTGATCGGCGACACCACGACGACGATGATGTGGCTGGCCGGCGTGCCTGCCGCGCAGGTTGCGGATGCGTTCATCGGCGCTGCTGTCAGCCAGGCCTTCATCGCCTATTGGGCGAGTCGGGCGCAGCAGCGCCTGCAGCCCATCCAGAGGGACAATGCGCCGGGCACCCACCTCGATGCCCGGGAACTGGAGGTAATGGGCGTGCTCGTGGCGAGCCGCGTCGTGCTCGCCGCAGGCATCGTCGGCGGTGCGGTGGCGGGCAACGTGCTGGTGGATTTTCCTGCGCTGGGGGCTTGGGCGGCGATAATGGCGGGGCGATGGTTCCATCCCATACCTTGGGGCAGCGCGCGCCAGTCGCTGCAAGGCGCGCTTTTTCTGCTGGCGCTGGTGCTTGCGGCCAGCCTGATGCCGGTGGCGCGTCTGCCGGAGGCCTCCTGGCACTCCGCCCTCGGCTTGGGCTTCATCTCTGCGGTGTTCGACAACATCCCGCTCACCGCGCTCGCCCTTTCCCAGGGCGGCTACGACTGGGGGGTGCTTGCCTTTGCCGTGGGGGTGGGCGGCTCGATGATCTGGTTCGGTTCAAGCGCGGGGGTCGCGCTCGCCACCCATTTCCCTGCCGCGAAGAACACCTTACGCTGGCTGCGCGAAGCGTGGTTCGTGCCGGTCGGGTTTGTGCTCGGCTTTGCCGCCCTGCTGGCGCTCACCGGTTGGCACCCACTGCGCCTGTAAGCGCTTCAGCGCAATGCGCGCGCGACCATCTCGGTCTGTTCGAGAAAGCTGCGGAAGGCTTCGAAGGTTTGCGCGTCGAGCGGACGCCCGGACGGAGCGCGGTCGGCGTAGAGCAGGCCGATGCATTTCTGATCCACGCTCACCGCGCCCGTCAGGCACTCGCTTGCGCCGCTGGCCTGCAGCAGGGGCGAGTCCGGCGACTGTGCGCGCTTGAGCCAGAGCAGCACCTCCGGCTGCAGGAGGGATTCCAGCGCAGCGCCGAGCGGCCAGTCTAGCGCGGCGGAGAGCGCCTCGCCATGCGGGCCGACGGTGAGGCGTGCCGTCAGGCGCGTGCGCGCCACGTTGACGAGGCAGAATACGGCGCGCTCCAGGCCGGCGCCGCGATAGAGGCCTTCCAGGCAGGTTTCCAGCAGGATGGGCAGCTCCTTGCGGCTCTTCGCCACCTTGTTCATTTCCGTCAGCATGCGAACCTGCAGGCGCAGGTCCGGCACGGGGAAATCGGCTTCTGCGGGCCCGGGCGGGGCCGCTTCCTCGGCAGGGGGTGCCACGGCCCGCGCCGCGGGCAGGCGGCGGGCCACTTCGCGCGCGCCCATGGCGGTTGCCAGGGCGGCGGCGTCGCCAGCGTTTTCCTGCAGGCGCTTCAAGGTGTGAGCCTCGTCCAGGTGCAGCAGGCGCCCGATGTCCTGCACTGCCTCGCGGCAGGAGGGCTGATGCCAGCCTTCCTGAGCGGCCTGGGCGAGTTCCACCGCCAGCGCGGTTTCCGGGGAATGTTCCGCCAGCGCTTCCAGGCCCCAGGACTGCAGCAGGCGCGTGCTCAACTCGCGCAATGGAAATCCCAGCACTTCCTGCTCGGCCTCCTGCTGGCTCATGCCGGACTGCAGGGCGGCATCCAGGGCCTGTGCGGGCGCCTTGCCGGCATACCAGAATGCCAGCTCGCCTATGGGTGCCAGCAGGGCCTCCACGAAGCGCTGTTCCGCCGCCTCGCGGGAAAGCTTGCGTTTCAGTGCCAAATCACGTGCCTGCACGGCGGCGTGCAGGGCGCGCGCCAGGGCAGGCTGCACGCGGTGCGCATATTTCCCGGCGCGGGCGAGCGCCTCCACGGTCACGACGGCGACGCACAGCTCGTAGATGGCATGCACGCCCATGACCACCACGGCGCGGCTGACGGTGACGATCTTGCCCCTGCTGCCGTAGCCGAGGTAGGCCGCATTGGCGGCGCGCAGCACCTTGGACGTGAGAGCGGGGTCGCGCAGGACGACGGTGGCGATCTGCTGGCCGGAAGTGGAGTCATCCCGCGTCGCTCTGAGCACGGACTGCAGGGAGGGACCCAAGGCTGGCAGTTCCTGCTCGGTGACGCACTCTGCCAGGTGTTGCAGCGCGGAGGCAGCGGCGTCGCTCCCGGCGGTCGAAGAGGGTGCTTCCTGAGAAGGGGGCGGGGCAGAGGGCATGAGGGTTGCCAAGTCAGCGGGGAGC
>JAJXXS010000301.1 GCA_021780975.1 Pseudomonadota bacterium | reverse complement strand
TTGGCGTTTTGCGCCGCCAGTCTGAATTCCTCGACGATGGTGCGTATCTCCTCGATTTCCAGGGCGCGGGGCGTGGGGATGGCCTGCAGCCCTTGGGGCGTGTAGGTCTGCATGCCGCGCGGCGCGATGGCGGAGGGGGCCACCGGCGGCTCGCCGCCGCGAAAATCAGGATGGGAGATGCGCCCTACGTGCCAGAGCTGGACGAATATCAGGCCGCCTTGTTCGTGCACGGCGTCGGTCACCTTCCTCCACCCCGCCACCTGGGCATCGCTGTAGAGGCCTGGAGTGGCGATGTAGCCCTGGCCGCCGGCGCCCGCCTGCGTCGCCTCGGTGATGATCAGGCCGGCCTTGGCGCGCTGGCTGTAATAGGTGGGTGCCATGCTGGACGGGACATTGCCCGCCTCGGCGCGGCTGCGGGTCAGGGGCGCCATCACCATGCGATTTTTGAGTTGCAGCGAGCCCATGAAATAGGGAGAGAAGAGGTCACGCGATAAATTCTTGCTGTAGGACATGATCAGTTCCTGTGGTGTGAGAGGGTTTGCGAGTTCCGCTGCCTGCTCGAAATGGTTGCAGGCGCGAGGGGAAAACCTGCGTCTGGGTGCTCTGACCGGAGGCGGGCTGCCATGGTTGCACTCACCAGACTGAAAGGTGTGCGCGCCTGGTGGGGTGTGGCCAACGGCTCCGTTCCGGCAGGGGGCCTCATGTCTTGCCCTTGTAAGGGGATCCCCCCAGCGCCACGAACAGGCGCACGCAGTCGAGGTAGCGTTGCTGCTGCGAGGCTATGAAATCCAGTTCCGCTTTGGCCAGGGTGCGTTGCGTGTCCTGCACCTGCAGCAATCCGATCGCGCCGCTTTGGTAGCCGGCCAGAGTCAGATCGTAGGTGCTTCTGGCCTGGTTGACGGCCTCCTGGCTCATGGCCAGGGCCTCGTCGTCGTGGTCCAGCGAGGTCAGGGCATCGGCCACCTGGGCAAAGGCGTTCAATATGGTCTGCCGGTATTGCGCGAGCGCCGCGCGGTAGGCATGCTGCGCGGCGCGCCTTTCCGCCGTGAGCGCGCCGCCGTTGAAGATGGGTGCCGACAGACCGGCGGCGAGGGACCAGGCTTTGGCTGCGCTTTTGAAGATGCCCGCCGGGGTCAAGGCCTCCTGCATCATGTTTGCCGTCAGTGTGATGCTGGGGTAGAAATCCGTGCGGGCTTCCCCGACAGCGGCGCTGGCGGCGCGCAGCTTGTCCTCTGCGGCGAGGATGTCCGGCCTCTGCCTGACCAACTCGGAGGGCAGGCGCAGGGGCAGTGCCTTGGGCAGAATGAAATCCTTGAGCTCGATGTCGGGTGGCGACCACGCGGCCGGCGCCTTGCCGACGAGGATGGCAAGGGCGTGGCGGCTGATGGCGCGACGATGTTCCAGCGGGGGCAGCATCGCGCTGTCCGTGACCAGTTGTGTCTGCGCGCCCAGGACATCCAGCCTTGAGGCTGAGCCGAGGGAGTAAGCCGCCTTTACCAGTTCGAGGGTTTTTTCATCCGCTATCTGGATGCGCCTTGCGGCGGCAATTTCCTCATTGAGCGAGGCCAGATCCAGGGTCTCCGTGACGATGTTGGCGGTCAACGCAATGTATGCGGCGTCGAGTCGATGGGACTGGTAATCGGCCAGGGCCTGCTGGCGCTCGATCGCGTAGCGCTGGCGACGGAAGAGATCGGGCGTCCAGCTTAGGGATGGCCCGGCCTCGTAGTAGCTGAAAGGCGGGATGGTGAAATCGGCTGGCCCGAAGAGCGCCGCACCGTATTTCTGCCGTCCCATGGCGGCGTCCAGGGAAATCTGCGGCAGGAGGCCTGCCTTGCTCGCCGTCACCGCTTCCTGCGCCTGCGTCAGCGTTTCCCGCGCAGCTGCGAGATCGTAGTTGCTGGCGACGCCTGTGCGGATGAGGCCGTTCAACGGCCGGGAGGCGAAGAGCGTCCACCACTGGGCGGTTATCCGTTCACCCAGGGTGATGCGCTGGTTGAGGGAGAGCAGTTCATTCTTTGCCGTGTAGGAGCGCGCCTGGGGGACGGAGGGGGGCGGCATCTCCCGGTTGACGCCGCATCCGGCAAGCATCGAGGCGCATAGCAGGGCCAGGGGTAATCGCTTCATGGTCACTCCATGACCGCCTTTTCCGCTTGCCCTTGCGGGTGCGCCGGCGGCCGCAGGAGAACGAGGAGCGGGATGACCGCCAGAGTCAGGAGCATCATCAGCTTGTAATCGTTGAGATAGGCAATCATCGCTGCCTGGTTCGTGATCATGTGATTCAGGGCAACAAGACCCGAGGCGCTGGCGGGGTTCATATGGCTGGATGCGAAAGCGGGACTGTCGAGGTTGTAGGGCGTGATGTGCTCGGCCAGGGAGGCGTGCACCACCTGCGTGTTCCGCGTCAGCAAGGTCTGCACGGCCGAGATGCCGATGGCGCTGCCGATGTTGCGCTGGAGGTTGAAAAAGGCGGTCCCTTCATTGCGCAGCGCAGGCGCAAGCGTGCTGAAGGCCAGGGTGGAAATCGGCACATAGGCCAGGCCGACGCCGAAGCCCTGGAGGATGCCGGAGACGACGACCAGCTTTTCGTCCATGAGAAGGTCGAAGTGCGTCATCTGCCAGAGCGACAATGCCGTCAGCCCGAGTCCGGCCGCCAGGATGAGGCGGGCATCCATCCGTCCCACCAGCCTGCCGACCACCATCATGCCTATCATCGTGCCCAGGCCGCGTGGAGCTGTCACCAGGCCGCTCGCCAGGACCGGGTAATTCATCTCGTTCTGCAGCATGGGCGGTATGAGCGCGAGGGTGGCAAACAGCACCACGCCGATGAGGAAGATGAATACGTTGGCGGTCACGAAATTGCGGTCGGCAAACAGCGCCGGGCTCAAGAACGGGCGTGCATACGTGAATGAATGGACCAGAAAGAAATAAAAGGCCATGCCGGCCGCGAGCGCCTCCATCACGATTTCGGGGGAACCGAACCAGTCTTTCAACTCCCCCCGGTCAAGGAACAGCTGCAGCGCGCCGATGCTGAGTGCCAGCGTCGCGAAGCCGAAGAAGTCGAATCGGTCGGAATGCTTGCTCGTTTCCGGCATGGATGCG
>JAJXXS010000080.1 GCA_021780975.1 Pseudomonadota bacterium | reverse complement strand
TGCGCGTGGCGTTCGAATCCGGCCAGCCCCATTCCATGATCCTGTGGGGGCCGCCGGGGGTGGGCAAGACCACCCTGGCGCGTCTCATGAGCGCCGCCTTCAATGCCCGTTTCATCGCCCTGTCGGCAGTGCTCTCCGGCGTCAAGGAAATCCGCGAAGCGATCGAGGAGGCCAAGCTCGCCCAGGCCCAGGGCAGGCGCACCATCCTCTTCGTCGACGAGGTGCACCGCTTCAACAAGGCGCAGCAGGACGCCTTCCTGCCTTTCGTCGAGGCCGGGCTCGTCACCTTCATCGGGGCGACTACGGAAAACCCTTCCTTCGAGGTCAACAGCGCGCTGTTGTCGCGCGCCCAGGTCTACGTGCTGCAGCCCCTGAGCGAGGAAGACCTGGACCGTCTGCTCGACCGCGCCCTGGGGAGCTATCCCCGCCTGGCGCTGGCCGCCGACGCCCGCCGTCTGCTCGCCGCCTATGCCGATGGCGATGCGCGCCGCCTGCTCAACCTGCTGGAGCAGTCCGTCACGGCCGCTGCCGAGGCCCGCAAGACGCAGCTCGACGCCGCCTTCCTGCAGGAAGTGCTGGCGCGCGGCGCGCGCCGCTTCGACAAGGGCGGCGACGATTTCTACGACCAGATTTCGGCCCTGCACAAGTCGGTGCGAGGCTCCGATCCCGACGCCTCGCTGTACTGGATGACGCGCATGCTGGACGGCGGCGCCGATCCCCGCTACCTGGGCCGGCGCATGATACGCATGGCGAGCGAGGACATCGGCCTGGCCGACCCGCGCGCGTTGAGCATCACCCTGGATGCGGTGACCGCCTACGAGCGGCTGGGCTCGCCGGAAGGGGAACTGGCGCTGGCCGAGGCCATCCTCTATCTCGCCTGCGCGCCCAAGAGCAATGCCGCCTATCTCGCTTACAATAACGCCCGCCGTTTCATCGGCGAGGACGGCTCGCGCGAGGTGCCGGTGCACCTGCGCAATGCGCCCACCAAGCTGATGCGCGAACTGGGCTACGGCCACGCCTATCGCTACGCGCACGACGAGCCGGAAGCCTATGCGGCCGGGGAGACCTATTTCCCCGAGGGCATCGCCCCGGAGTTCTACCATCCCACCCCGCGCGGGCTGGAGGCCAAGCTGGGCGAGCGCCTCGATTATCTGAAACAGCTGGACCGCAAGGCCGGCAAGAAAAAATAGGACTGACATGCTCGACATACAATGGCTGCGCAACGATCTGGAGAGCGTCGGTGCACGCCTGGCCGGCCGCGGCTACGCGCTTGATGTTGCCGCCTTCCAGACCCTGGAGGCGGAGCGCAAGACGCTGCAGACGCGCACCCAGGAACTGCAGGCCAGACGCAACGCCTTGTCCAAGCAGATCGGCGCCGCCAAGGTCAAGGGAGAGGACTCCAGCGCGCTGCTGGCGGAGGTGGCGGGACTGGGTGACGCGCTGAAGGCGGCGGAAGACGCCTTGGCTGGCCTGCAGAGGCCGCTCGCGGACCTGCTCATGGGTATTCCCAACCTGCCGCACGAAAGCGTGCCGGCCGGCAAGGACAGCGCCGACAACGCCGAAGTGCTGCGCTGGGGGGAGCCGCGCCGCTTCGATTTCACGGTGCGCGACCATGTCGATGTCGGCGCCGCGCTGGGGCTGGATTTCGAGGCGGCCGCCAAGCTCTCCGGAGCGCGCTTCGCCGTCATGCGGGGCGCCATCGCGCGCCTGCACCGCGCGCTCGCCCAGTTCATGCTCGACGTGCATACGCGCGAGCACGGCTATACCGAGGTCTACGTGCCCTATCTGGTGAACGCGGATTCCATGCGCGGCACCGGCCAGCTGCCCAAGTTCGAGGAAGACCTGTTCCGCGTGCCGCGCGGCGATGGCGAGACCTTCTACCTCATCCCCACCGCCGAAGTGCCGGTGACCAATCTGCTGCGCGACGAGATCGTCGACGAAGCCGCGCTGCCGCTCAAGTTCGTCGCCCACACGCCGTGCTTCCGCTCCGAGGCAGGCTCCTATGGCCGCGACACGCGCGGCATGATACGCCAGCACCAGTTCGACAAAGTGGAGCTGGTGCAGATGGTCAAAGCGGACGATTCTTACCAGGTGCTGGAAGAGCTCACCGGCCATGCCGAGGCCATCCTGCAGAAGCTGGAACTGCCTTACCGCAAGATGCTGCTGTGCAGCGGCGACATGGGCTTCTCCTCGGCCAAGACCTACGACCTCGAAGTCTGGCTGCCGGGGCAGAACGCCTATCGCGAGATCTCCTCCTGCTCCAACTTCGAGGCCTTCCAGGCGCGCCGCATGCAGGCGCGCGTGCGCGGCGGCAAAGGCAAGCCGGAGCTGCTGCATACACTCAATGGTTCCGGCCTGGCGGTCGGACGCACCCTGGTGGCCGTGCTGGAGAACTATCAGAACGCCGACGGCAGCGTGACCGTGCCGGCCGCCCTGCGGCCCTATCTGGGTGGAGTGGAAGCGCTGGCGCCCGCGCCGAAGTAAGTCAGGGCGGGGCTAGCTCAGCCCGCCGATCACCGCGCCCATGACGGCGAACTGCGCCAGGCGGCAGGCGACGAGCGCCAGGTAGTGCGGCGCGCGCCAGCCGCCTTCGCCCAGGCGCGGCGCGGCGTAGAAGCCCGCGCCCAGCGCCAGGCCGCCCACGGCTCCGCCACCCCAGGAACCGATGCCCAGGCGCGCCAGCACCTCCGCCATCACCACCGCGGACGCCGCAGCGAACCCTAGCCCCAGCCCCCAGGCGCTCAGCATGCGCCGTGGCGCGGCCTCCTGGCGGCGCGCCATGCTTGCGCGGCAGACGGCCTCCATCGCCACTGCGGCGATGACAGCCGCGGAGGCCGCGGCCGGATGCAGGTGGGGGGAGAGATCCACGGGGCCTCAGCGCCCGCGCTTGCCGCCCGCTTCCAGCAGGGCGGGGCGCTTGGCGCCCTGGCGCGGCGCGCTGGCCGGACGGCGGGCGCCGCCGCCTTCGCCGGGGCGATTGCCGTTGCCGCGCTGCGGGTTGGGCTTGCGGTGGTCGTGCTTGACCAGTTCCTGGACGGTGCGGCCCTTCCAGGCATCAGGATGGGTCAGGGGATCGGCGCCGGCCAGGTTGACGGGTTTT
>JAJXXS010000141.1 GCA_021780975.1 Pseudomonadota bacterium | reverse complement strand
TGCCGCCAGACGGTACGGCAGCGGCCTGTTCGCCCAGCATGTCGGCCGGCAGATCCGCCACCTCGACGATCTGGCCGGGCGACATCACGGTAAGATAATGACAGACATTCTCCAACTGACGCACGTTCCCCGTCCACGGCAACCCAATCATCGCCTTGAGCGCCCCCTCCGACAGACGTTTGGCTTCCACCCCGAGCTCGCGGGCGCTTTTCTGCATGAAATGACGAACCAGCATCGGGATGTCCTCTCGGCGCTCTCGCAAAGGGGCCAGGCGCAGGCGAATGACGTTCAGGCGATGAAACAAATCCTCGCGGAAGCTGCCGTCCTGAACTTTTTTCTCCAGATTCTGGTGCGTCGCCGCAATCACCCGCACATTCACCTTGATGGGCGCATGCCCGCCGACGCGATAAAAGGTGCCGTCCGCCAGCACGCGCAATAGGCGGGTTTGCAATTCCGCAGGCATGTCGCCGATTTCGTCCAGGAACAGGGTGCCGCCATCCGCCTGCTCGAAGCGCCCGCGCCGCTGGCTTTGGGCGCCCGTGAAGGCGCCCCGCTCGTGCCCAAATAACTCCGACTCCAGCAGGTCTCGTGGAATCGCCGCAGTATTGAGGGCGATAAAAGGCTTGCCGGCACGCGGACTGTGACGATGCAACGCGCGCGCCACCAGTTCCTTGCCTGTGCCCGACTCGCCCGTGATGAGTACCGTGGTATGAGACTGCGACAGCCGCCCGATGGCGCGGAAGACTTCCTGCATGGCCGGGGCCTGCCCGAGAATCTCGGGCGCCACAGCCTCCTCCTCGACCGCCTCGTCGCTGCGCTGGGTGTGTGCAAGCGCACGATGGACCAGTTCCACCGCCTGATCGACATCAAACGGCTTGGGAAGGTACTCGAACGCCCCGCCCTGGAACGCCGACACGGCAGAATCCAGGTCGGAAAACGCCGTCATGATAATGACTGGCAGCTTGGGCAGGCGCTCCCGCAACACATGCAGGAGTTCCAGGCCGGAGCGCCCCGGCATGCGGATATCCGACATGACGACGCTCGGCTCCGCACGCTCCAGACGCGCCAGAGCTTCGTTGGCGGAGCCGAAGGTTTCGCAATCGATGCCTTCGCGCGTGAGCGCCTTTTCCAGCACCCAGCGGATGGAACGGTCGTCGTCCACAATCCAGACCAATTGATTCATGCTTGCAAGGGAAGGTAAATGGAAAACACGGTGTTGCCCGGCTCTGACTCACACTCGATCATGCCGTAGTTTTGCGCCACCAGGGTCTGCGCCAGCGGCAAGCCCAATCCGCTGCCCCCTTCGCGGCCCGAAACCAGGGGGAAGAAAATCTGCTCGCGGATGGCCTCGGGGATACCCGGCCCGTTGTCCACGATGTCGACCCGCACGGCAAGCTTCAGGCGCCTGCTGCCCAAGTGCATTTGGCGCGCAACGCGCGTGCGGAAAATCACCTTGCCCTGGCCGTGCATCGCCTGCACGGCGTTGCGGGCGATATTGAGGGCGGCCTGAATGAGTTGTTCCGGATCGGCCTCGATTTCCGGCAAGCTCAGATCGTAATCGCGTTGAATGATGATCCCTTCGGGAGTTTCCGCGAGCAGCAGGCTGCGTACGCGCTCCAACACCTCGTGGATGTTCACCGCCGAAAAATGCGGCAGACGCCGGGGCGTGAGCAGCCGCTCCATGAGCGACTGCAGGCGGTCCGATTCCTTGATGATGACTTGCGTATAGTCCTTGAGTGACTCGCGCGGCAATTCACGCTCCAGCAGCTGCGCCGCGCCGCGGATGCCGCCCAAGGGATTCTTGATTTCATGCGCCAGATTGCGCAGCAGTTCGCGATTGGCTTCCTGCTGCATGCGTATCTGTTCGTGCCGCGCAATACGCAGTTGCGCATCGACCGGACGAAGCTCCAGCACCCACCCCTCCAGCGATCCTTCCACGTAGGACAAGGTGCAACTCGCCCGCACGGGTGTGTGTCCCGGTAGGGTGATTTCCATGTCATGCTCGGTCACGGTTTCACGGCTTGCACGCGCACTCTGCAAAGCCCCGAGCAATTCCGGGCTGCGTTCAAACAGGAGGGCACTCTCTCCGCCCATGAGCAGTGCGCCGGATACCCCGAGCAGGCTCTCGGCCGCGGCGTTGAGATAGCCCACCACCCCGGCCGGATTCACGACGACCACACCGGTCGCCAGGTTATCCAAGGCGGAGAAAAGCGTTGCAGCAGGATGATCGGCGGAGTTCATAATTGGACCTTAGCACCCTAATGCAAAGCAGTGATTGTGCCAGGTTCAAACTATAGAACTCCGACGCCGCCACAACAGCGGAAAACAGTCCCTGCGCCATGCCGATTATGCAGGTGTGCGCTGATCCAGCCGGCGGCGGATGACATCAGCGCACGATGCTGATTTCCTGCTGGATGGCGCTGATGTTCTGCTGGTGGCGAGCCACGTCGGCTTGCAGCCTCTTCAGACGCGCGATAAAGGCGGGACTCGTCGTCTGCTCGCCGTGCAACGGCTGCTGCGCCTGGGCGAGCGATTGGCGCGCCGCTGCGAGCGCCTTGCGTTCGCCGGCAAGCTCGTCGTTCAGTATTTTCATACGCAGATCGTCCCGCTTGCGCTGGGTTGCCCGGTCGATGCGCGGAAAGTTGGCGGGACCGTAGTTGATGCGCCCATGATGCACCTCTTTGGGGCGCCCTCGCTCCTCCAAAGGTCCCGCAGGCAGATCATAGATCTTGGCCGCTCTCTCGCCCTTGCGCGGCACGTCGGTGAACGTGACGTTGCCATTGGCATCCACGTATTTGTAGATTTCGGCGCGCGCAGGCAGTGCCACAACAAGAACCGAAAGCAGCAGGAAGAGAGGGGAATATCTCATGGTGGCCTCCGCACCATTCTACGGTTGCACCAGGCATTTTTTTAGAGCACGCATGAAAAAGGCGGCCCGCTGGCCGCCTTAAGACACGCGCTGCCCGGCACCAAAAGTGCCGGGTCTGCCCCATAGACTTACAGGGAATAATACATGGCGAATTCCACCGGGTGGGTGGTCATGCGGAAGCGGGTCACTTCCTCCATCTTCAACTCGATATAGGCATCGATCATGTCGTTG
>JAJXXS010000128.1 GCA_021780975.1 Pseudomonadota bacterium | reverse complement strand
TGCACCGACTGGCGTGGCATCACCACCCACTCCAGCGCCTCGCCCTTGGTCTTGCCGCGATAGCGTGTGACATGGAGATAGTCGAACTCCAGCGGGAACCGCAGGCGCGGCAACAGTTGCCCGGCAAACACCACCGCACCGCCCATCACCGGCATGACCAGGGGACACTCGGCCGCCAGACGTGCGCTGATCTCGGTGCCCATGCGGTCGAGGCAGGACTGCACTTCGTCGACCCCGGCCACCAGGTCAGCCCCGCGCAGCAACTGTGCCGGGTCAGCCTGCATGCCACCCCCGCTGGCGCTGCGTTTCGTACAAACAGAGCGCCGCCGACACTGAGACGTTGAGGCTTTCCACCGTGCCGCCGATGGGGATGCGCGCCGTCTCGTCGCAATGCTCACGCGTGAGCCGACGCAAGCCGGCGCCCTCCGCCCCCAGCACCCAGGCCAGCGGCACGCGCGCATCCACCTGGTCCAGCCTCTTGCCAGCCCCCGCGTCCGCCGCCACCGTCCATATGCCGCGCTCGGCAAGCGCTTCCAGGGCACGCGACAGATTGGTGACCATGACATACGGAACACTTTCCGCGGCGCCGCAAGCCACCTTCTCGACCGTGGCATTGATCCCCACGGCACGGTCCTTGGGCGCAATCACGCCATGCGCGCCAAATGCATCGGCCGAACGCAGCACGGCCCCTAGATTGTGCGGATCGGTCACGCCATCGAGCACGACGAGCAATGCCGGGCCGGAGATTCCGTCCAGCAGTTCGTCCAGCCCGGCGCCTTTGGGCCGCGGCAGCACGCGCGCCGCCACCCCCTGATGGCGCGTCTGCCCGAGCAGGCCGTCGATACGCTGGCCCGCCACCGGACGGCACGGAACCCCCCGCATTTCGCACTGGTTCTGCAATTCGCGCGCGCGCGCGTCGCGGCGCCCCTCGTCAACCAGAACTTCCAGCACGCTCCCGGCATCCAGCTTGAGGCGCGCGCGAACGGCATGGAAGCCGTAGATCCACTGCTCTGTCACGATTTCTTGCGCTTCCGCCCGGAAGCCTCGGAACGCCGCCCGGCGTCCTCCTCCTCCGCCAGCGCAAAGTCTATCTTGCTGGTTTCGATGTCCGCGCGCATGACGCGCACGCGCAGCCGGTCTCCCAGGCGGAAGCGCTTGCCGGTGCGCTCGCCCAGCAACCAGTGATGGGCCGCATCGAAGCGATAGTAATCCTGACCCAGCTCGGAGACGTGCACCAGTCCTTCGACAAAAACGTCATCCAAGGCCACGAACAGGCCGAAACTGACCACCGCGCTCACCGTTCCCGTGAATTCCTCGCCGATACGATCGCGCATGAAATAGGTCTTGAGCCAGGCCTCCACGTCACGGCTGGCCTCGTCCGCCCGGCGCTCCGTCATCGAACAATGGGCACCCACCTCTTCCAGCTTGAGCTTGGGCAGCCCCTCCCCGGAGAGCACGGCCTTGATGGCGCGATGGATGAGCAGATCGGGGTAGCGCCGTATGGGCGAGGTGAAATGGGTGTATTGCTCGTAGGCCAGACCAAAATGACCGACGTTGTCCGGGCTGTATACGGCCTGTTTGAGGGAGCGCAGCATCACCGTCTGCAGCAGCCCAGCGTCAGGACGCACCTTGACCTGCTCCAGGAGCGCCGCGTAATCCTTGGCCGTGGGATTGTCGCCGCCGCCAAGACCGAAGCCGAATTCGCGCAGAAACTCGCGCAGGGCCTCCAGCCGCTCCGGCGTCGGCCCTTCATGGATGCGGTAAAGCGCGGGTTGTTTTTTCTTCTTCAGCAGATCCGAGGCGCAAACGTTGGCGGCCAGCATGCATTCCTCGATCAGGCGATGGGCCTCGTTGCGCACCACAGGCACGATGCGTTCGATCTTGCCGGCATCGTCGAAAACCATGCGCGTTTCCACGCTCTCGAAATCTATGGCGCCGCGCTTTTGGCGCGCCTTGAGCAGGGCCTGAAACACCGCATGGAGGTTTTCCAGATGCGGGATGAGCAGCGCGTGCTCGGCGTCGGGAGCGCTGGCGCCGGAAAGCCAGTCCCACACCTGGTTGTAGGTAAGCCGGGCATGCGAGTACATGACCCCGGGATAGAAACGGTAGGACTTGATGTTGCCCTGGCGCGTCACCACCATGTCGCATACCATCGCCAGGCGCTCGACCTTGGGGTTGAGGGAACACAGGCCGTTGGACAGCGCCTCGGGCAGCATGGGAATGACGCGGCGCGGGAAATATACCGAGTTGCCGCGCTCGTAAGCGTCGCCGTCGAGCGGCGATCCCGCCTCCACGTAATGGGAGACATCCGCAATCGCCACCACCAAACGATAGTTCTGCCCCTGTCTTTCGCAGTAAACCGCGTCGTCGAAATCCTTGGCGGTTTCACCATCGATGGTGACGAGAGGGAGGCTGGTGACATCCTCGCGCCCCTCCTTGTCGGTCTTGCGCACCGTCTTCGGCAGTTTCCTGGCCTGCGCCAGCGCCTGCACCGAAAACTCGAAAGGCAGCACATGCTTGCGCAGGGCGATCTCTATTTCCATGCCAGGATCGGCGTAATTGCCCAGGATCTCGATGATGCGCCCGATGGCTTCGGAGTTCTTGCTGGGCGACGCCACCAGTTCCGCAATCACCACCTGGCCGGCCTGAGCCCCGCCCGCCGCCTCAGGTGGGATAAGAATGTCCTGGTTGATGCGACGGTTTTCCGCCACCACGAATCCGACGCCATGCTGGACGAAATAGCGCCCCACGATACGGGCATTGGCGCGTTCCAGAACCTCCACAATCTTGCCTTCGCGCCGCCCGCGCCGATCGACGCCACCTTCGCGCACGAGCACGCGGTCCCCGTGCAGCACCTGGTGCATCTCGCGCGGCGAGAGGAACAGATCGGCGCTGCCGTCATCGGGAATGACGAAACCGAAGCCGTCCGGATGGCCCTCGATGCGCCCCTTAATGAGCGCCAGCTTGTCCGGGAGGCATACCTGGCCGCGGCGATTGACCATGACCTGGCCCTCGCGCTGCATGGCGCCGATGCGGCGCTCGAAAGGATCCCGCTCATCGGCGGTGATGTCGAGCAGAGCGCCGAGCTTCTCCAATTCCAGGGGAGCTC
>JAJXXS010000067.1 GCA_021780975.1 Pseudomonadota bacterium | reverse complement strand
GCATCCCCTGGCACCCGGTGAAATCGTCTCAAAAAACGATTTCTTCCTCAATCAGGCCTTGAACCTGCTGAAGGGCGTACAACTCATGCAAAACCGTTGACGCGCAGCGCGGCCTTGCCTGGCAGCCGCCTGCGGGTAATACTGAGGCATGGTGGATAGCGGCGTCATCGCATCATGGCCGAGAATGATTTCTACAAGCAGAGGGACATCCTGTTTCATGCCTTGCCCCCAGGGCAGCTGGAACAGGCCACACGCCTGCTAGGCGAAATTCCCGAACTGCGTGTCGACAGCCGCCCCCCGCGCACCCTGCGTGTGCGCTACGATCTGCGCCAGCACACATTGGCGGCATTGGAGAGTGATCTGGTCGGGCATGGCTTCCACTTGGACGGCAGTCTGCTGCAAAAGCTCCTGCGCGCCCTTGCTCACTACAGCGAGGAGGTGCAGCGGGAGAATCTTGCCGCCCAGGATGTCGAACTGAAAACCCGCGGAATCTACGTCCGCCAATACGACCACCACTTGCACGGCGACCGCGATGCCACTCCCAAGGAGTGGCGTTCCTACAAATAGGGCGCTCCAAGCCTCCACCTGATTTTCGCCTCGTACCCCTATCTCACCCGGACCGTGGATTGAACGACTCCGAACTGCTCCGCTACAGCCGCCACATCCTCCTTTCGGAAATTGGCCTGGAGGGCCAGATGCTTGTCACCGCAGCGACTGTCCTCCTGGTTGGCGCCGGGGGGCTGGGCTGTCCGGCGGCACTCTATCTGGGTGCGGCCGGCACGGGACGACTGATCATCGCCGATGGCGACGTCGTGGAACTCACCAACCTGCAGCGTCAAGTTGGCTTTCGCAGCGCCGACATCGGCCGCAACAAAGCGCACGCCCTGGCGCAGCGGGTGCTGGAAAACAACCCCGGAGTCGTTGTCGACGCGCTTGTCCAACGGTTGGGAGACAGCGCCCTGACGGAAGCCGTGCAGCAAGCCGACGTCGTCTTGGACTGTTCGGACAACTTCGCTACCCGCCACGCCGTCAACCGCGCCTGCGTCAACCTGGGCAAACCGCTGGTTAGCGGCGCGGCGCTCGGCTTTGCCGGTCAGCTCGCAGTATTCGGCGGCAAAGGGCCCTGCTATCGCTGCCTGTTCGGCCCAGGAGAGGATGCCGCGCCGCGCTGCAGCGAGACCGGCGTATTTGCGCCCCTGGTGGGAATCGTAGGTGCCGCCCAGGCGGCGGAGGCCTTGAAGCTGCTCATCGGTATAGGGGAAACCCTTGCGGGACGGCTGCTGCTTTTCGACGCCCTCGCGGCGACCTGGCGCGAAATCCGCGTGCCGCGCGACCCCGCCTGCCCGGTCTGCAGCGCCCTCAGGCCGGTTGTCTGAAGGTGGCGAAATGGGCGGCACAGAGCGCCCAGACGCGCGGCAAGTCAGCCGCCGGATCACGCTCGAAACCGCTCTTGGCGAACTGCTGCCAGCGCCCCATGACGAAACACAGTAGCAAGTTGGCGAACACGCCGTCATCCCCTCCACCCATGCCGGCAAAGCGCAGGCATTGGCGCAGCTGCGCTTCCAGGCGATCCAACAGTTGGTTGATGCGCTTCTGCAGGCGCGCGTCCTCGTTTACCAGAACTTCGCCCACCAACACCCGCGTCATGCCGCGGTTCTTGCGCGCGAAGGCGAGCAGCAAGGATACGACAGCCTCCGCCTGCGCCAAGGGAGCGGTCTGTTCCTGCTGTATCTTGTGAATGAGACCGAAGAGGGTTTGCTCAATGAATTCGATGAGCCCCTCGAACATCTGCGCCTTGCTGGCAAAGTGGCGGTAAAGCGCCGCCTCCGACACCCCGAGGCGCGCAGCTAGGGCCGCCGTGGTGATTTTTTCGGGGCGCGGCTCTTCCAACATGGCCGCCAGGGTCTGCAAAATCTGCAGGCGCCGCTCGCCAGGCTTGCGGGTTTCTCCTCCCATCGTTGTCTCTCGTCCGGAACGCGCCGCGGCAAAAACAATGCTCGGGGAATTATAGCGGAAGTGAGGGTTCGCTCACCCTTTAGACACCTGCGCCAGGGCCTCTGTGGCAATTTCTCTCACTTCTGCGTCCGCATCTCGTGCAGCGGCCGCCAGAACTGGCCCGGCCTCAGGGCGACCGCTCAGGCCGAGAAAATAGCAGGCATCTGCGCGCACGCGGGCATCAGGGTGACGCGCCAGTTCAGCGAGTTGCGGGAGCAAATCGGCTAAAGCCCTGCTGCCAGCCTGGCCTTCCAACAACGCATTGGCGCCCAAACGCACATTCATGGCGGCCTCGGGGTTGGCGAGGATCGGCAGCAGGTCGGCCAGACGCCCAACTCCTAGCTGGACCAACCGGTGGGCGTCATCTAGCCGGCCCTCCTTAAGCAACAAATGCAGGTAGTCCGCCATTCCAGTGGGCGAGGAGAGACGCCCGACCCACTCCTGCAATTCCTCGTGGCTTCTAACACCGGTGAGTTCGAAAGGCCCCAGTTTCATCCAGGGCACCGAGCGTACCCCATATTCCGCCGCCAGTTCAGGCTTGAGCATCGCGTTCACGACACGCAATTCGGCAATCTCGCCCGCTTTCACCATGCGTCCGAGAATATCCAGAACGGCCGGACAATGCGGACAGTCAGGGGCAATCAACAGCAGGGCGTCAGGCTGAGGCATATTCGCGCGGCACTCGAAAGGGACAATTTATCACGCACCCGCCATGCGTTGGAGCACGCGCAGCAGCGCAGAGGAATCCAGATCACCGTCACCTGCCGCCATAAGTGCGCTCATCTCCTGCGCGACCAAAGCAACGCCGGGCAAAGAAGCACAAGTCTGGCGCGCGTTTTCCAGCACGATGCCCAGATCCTTGTGATGCAGGCGCACCTTGAATCCAGGGGCGTAGTCGCCTGCCAGCATGCGGGCGCCGTGGACTTCAAGGATGCGGCTGGCGGCAAATCCTCCCAGCAGTGCTTCGCGCATGCGCGCGCCATCCACACCATTGGCCCGCGCCAACTGTATGGCTTCGGCGATCCCCTGCAAGGTGAGGCTCACGACGATCTGGTTGCAGGCTTTGGCCACCTGCCCCGCGCCCCAGCCGCCGACATGCACCACGTTGCTGCCCAGTACCTGCAG
>JAJXXS010000017.1 GCA_021780975.1 Pseudomonadota bacterium | reverse complement strand
TGGTGCTTTGGGTAGTGTATTGGCTCTTCAAGCTCGCCACCGGCAAGGAAGGCATGGGCTACGGCGACTTCAAACTGCTGGCCGCTCTCGGTGCCTGGCTGGGCTGGCAGCAACTTCCGCTCATTATTCTCGCCTCGTCCCTGGTAGGGGCGCTCGCCGGCATCGGCCTCATCCTCTTCACCCGTCACGACCGCCGCATGCCCATCCCGTTCGGACCTTACCTGGCAGGGGGGGGCGTGTTCGCGTTACTGGCCGGGCCAGCCATTCTGAAGCTCTGGCTTCCCTCCGCTTGAGCGCCCGATGTTGAAGGTGGGCCTTACCGGCGGCATCGGGGCGGGGAAATCCTCCGTAAGCCAGCGCTTTGCCGAACTTGGCGTGCCAGTCATCGACACCGATGACATCTCTCATCGCCTCACCGGCCCGGAAGGCGTGGCCCTGCCCATGCTGCGCCAAAACTTCAGCACGGCTTTCCGCCCCGATGGCAGCCTGGATCGCGCGGCCCTACGCCGCGTCGTGTTCGCCGATCCCGGCGCACGGGCGCGCCTGGAAGGCCTCCTGCATCCGCTCATACGCCAGGAAGTGGAGGCAGCCCTGCACCGGCTGGATGCTCCCTACTGCATAGTGGTTGTTCCGCTGCTGGTGGAAAGCGGCGATTACGACAAGTTGCTGCACCGGGTAGCGGTTGTCGACAGTCCGGAAACGAGCAGGATAGAACGCGTCATGACACGCAGCGGTCTGGACCGTGACGAGATTCTCGCCATCATCGCCGCCCAGGCCAGCCGCAAGGAGCGTCTGGCGCGCGCCGATTACGTACTCAACAACAGCACCACCTTGACCTCCCTGCGCACCCAGGTGGACGTCCTGCACCAGCGCCTGCTGTGCGAGGCGCGCAATTTTGACTCGCCAGGGGAATGAGGGACAATGGCGCAACTACCCGCCATGATCCATTACGAGTATCCCCTCAACGAGCGCGTCCGCATGCTGCTCCGGCTCGAAGACTTGTTCGACCGGTATGGCGGCTATATCGCGGGAACCAGCGGCCTGATGCACCACGCGGCCCTACATACCCTGTTCGAAATCGCCGAGATCGCGGGCCGCACAGACCTGAAGTCCGACCTGCTCCAGGAGCTGGAGCGCCAGCGTACCCTGCTGGCCGGGCTGATGGGCAATCCGGGCGTTGAGACCGGGGCCCTGCGCAAGGTTCTGGAAGATATAGACGGCGCGCGCAACGGCATCCATGCCATCAGCGGGCGCGTAGGCCAACACCTCAAGGATGACGACTGGCTGAACGTCATCCGCCAGCGCGCCATAATCCCTGGCGGCCTGTGTGAATTCGATGTTCCCAGCTATCACCACTGGCTGCATCGCCCCCCCGAAGAGCGGCGCGGCCACCTGGTGGCCTGGGTCGAACCGATGGCGCCGGTGCGCATTGCCATCGGCATCGTGCTGCGCCTGCTGCGCGAGGGCAGCAGGCCGCAGCAACAGCACAGTTCCAACGGTTCCTTTCAACAGATGCTGGAAGGCCGCGTCGTGCACATGCTACGTATCGGCCTGGAGGACGGGCTTCCCTGTGTGCCGGAAATCTCCGCCAACAAGTACATGCTGAATATCCGTTTCGTCTCAGCCGGGCCCGGACAACCCAAAATCTGCGCCGAGGGCGTCGATTTTGAACTGACCTTCTGCACCTTTTAGCATCAGCGAGTTGTTTCAGCCTCCTACCACACCGCCATGAAAGACGCGCCAGTAGTCAACTGCCCATCCTGCTCCAAACCCGTGGTCTGGAGCAACCTCAACCGCTGGCGCCCCTTCTGCAGCGAACGCTGCAAAAGCTTGGATCTCGGCGCCTGGGCGGCCGAGCATTACCGCATGCCCGCCGAACAAGCGCCACAAGGGGAAAGCGAATGACGCCCTCAGCCGCGGTGCGACTGTTTGACGCCGGACTCGGTGCCCAACAACAAAATGTCGGCGGGTCGACGCGCAAACAGGCCGTTGGTGACCACGCCAGTGATTTGGTTGATCTGCGTTTCCAGGGCGACCGGGTCGAGGATATTCAGGTTACGCACGTCCAGGATGACGTTTCCGTTGTCCGTGGTGAAACCTTCGCGCAGTACCGGTTGACCGCCGAGCTTGACCAATTCGCGCGCCACATGACCGCGCGCCATGGGGATGACCTCCACGGGTAGCGGGAATTTCCCCAGCACGCCCACCAGCTTGGTCTGGTCCGCCACGCAGATGAAATTACGCGCGCAGGCGGCAACGATCTTTTCGCGCGTCAGCGCGCCGCCGCCGCCCTTGATCATGTGGAAGTGCTGGGTGATCTCGTCGGCGCCGTCCACATAGATCTCCATCTCGTCGACACTATTCAAGTCCACCACCTTGATGCCATTGGCCTTGAGCCGCGCTGCCGTTGCCTCCGAACTGGCGACGGCGCCATCAATACGGCCTCTGACGCGCGCCAACTCGTCGACGAAATAATTCGCCGTCGAGCCGGTACCCACTCCGATGATGCCCCCCTTCACGTAATCCACGGCCGCACGAGCCACGGCCTGTTTCATTTCGTCCTGCGTCATGTCTCTATCCGATATTGATGTTGCGAGCGGGGAAGATAGCCTTGATTGGGCTTTCGCACAAATGGGGCAACCCTGGCAAATCAGTAGCGATAATGCGCCGCCTTGTACGGACCTTCCTTGGCCACGCCGATGTAAGTCGCCTGGCTGTCGGTCAGTTCGGTCAACTCGGCATTGAGTTTCCGCAGCTGCAAACGCGCCACCTTCTCGTCCAGGTGCTTGGGCAAGGTATAGACGCCGACAGGATACTTTTCATGGTGGCTGAAGAGCTCGATTTGCGCCAGCGTCTGGTTGGCGAATGAACTGCTCATGACGTAACTGGGGTGGCCCGTGGCGCAGCCGAGGTTCACCAGCCGCCCCTTCGCCAGCAGGATGATGCGCTTGCCGTCAGGGAAAATCACATGGTCGACCTGGGGCTTGATTTCCTCCCAGTGATATTGCTCCAAGCCAGCGACATCGATCTCATTGTCAAAATGGCCAATATTGCAAACGATGGCCTGATCTTTCATCCGCGCCATGTGCTCATGCGTGATGACATGGAAATTTCCCGTGGCGGTGACA
>JAJXXS010000112.1 GCA_021780975.1 Pseudomonadota bacterium | reverse complement strand
GCGGATTAAAGTTCGTCGCCATGAGCCTTGTGCCAGCGGCGGTCGACGACGCGCAGCACCCAGACGTAGAACAGCCCCCAGGCCACCAGCAGGGCGCTGGCGAGCGCGGGCGCGAAGCGCAGCACCGCCAGGGCGGAGAGCGCCAGTGCCAGCATGAGGGCATATTCCATCAGCGCCAGGCGCTTGTGGCTCGCGCCCAGGCGCACCAAGCGCTGGTAGTAATGGCTGCGGTGCGCCTGCCAGGGCTTCTCGCCATGCAGCATGCGGCGCACCAGGGTGACTGTGGCGTCCACGACGAAGGGCGAAAATACCAGCAGCGGAAACCAGGCCGGCCATACGCCATCCCGCCAGCCGGCAAAACCCAGGGCGCCGGCGAGAAACCCCAGCGGAATGGAGCCGGCGTCGCCGAGAAAAACCTGCGCCGGCGGAAAATTGAAGAACAGGAAGCCCAAGGCGCTGGCCGCCAGCACCACGCAGATCAAGAACAGCACCGGCTGGCCATACCACAGCGCCGCCACCGCATAGGCGCCGAAGCCGACGACCGCCATGCCGCCCGCGAGACCATCGGTCCCGTCCATGAAGTTGTAGAGATTGGTGAACCACACCAGCCCGGCGCCCATCGCCAGCAGTGCCGCCCAGGACCAGCCGGCCCACGGGCTGGCGTAGAGGAAGAGCGCCGCCGCCGTGGCATGGGCGAGAAAACGCAGCCCCGCCGGAACGTGCAGGTAGTCGTCCGCCAGGGAGAGCGCGCACAAGGCGAAGGCCACCACCAGCACGTTGTGCCAGTCACCCAGGCGCACATAGCCGAGCGCGATGACCACGCCCATCGCCATGCCCAGCCCACCGATGCGGGGCGTGGGGCGGTGGTGCAGCGAGCGGTGGTTGGGATGGTCGAGCGGCCCGAGGGAAAGACGCTCGAATATCCCCAGGGCAAGGGTGCTCACAGTCAACGCCAGCAAGGGCGGAAGCAGGGCCGGGCTCATGGGGCGGGATTATCGCATCCTGGAACTGGCAGACGCATCGATGGCGATCATCGCGCAGCCGGTATCAAAGCCGCGCACGTGGTTGGATGAGCTGCACCATCTCGGAATACGGCACCAGTGCCGCGTCGGCGGTCAGCAGCTGCGCGGGCGTTAACAAAGCTTGCGCAACCAGAAGTCGGTCGAACGGATCGCGATGATGCGGGGGCAAGTGGGCAACCTTGGCGCCGTGGTCCGCCATGATGGGCAGCTCGACAAAGCCGGTATCTTTTGCCGCCCGAGCAATGATTTCGGGCGAGTGGCGAGGCTCAAGCTTTCCGAGGGCTACTTTGATCGCGATTTCCCAAATACTCGCGGCGCTAAAATAGACTGTGGTTTGGGATGATTCGATCTGCGCCGCGACATCCGGCGGCAAACGTTCAGGTGCGCCCAACGTCCACAACAGGACATGGGTATCGAGCAACAAGACCATTATGGGCCTTCGAACAAAGCTAGTTCGCCCTCCGTCAGCGGCTTGTCGAAGTCATCGGGGATATCGAGCTGGTTTTTGAGCAGGCCAAGGCGACGGCTTTTCGGTGAGGCGCCCAATGGCACTAGGCGGGCAATTGCCTTGCCGGCCTTGGCAATAACGATCTCTTCCCCACCCGCTACTCGTTCCAACAGGCGCGAGAGATGGGTTTTTGCTTCATGTATGTTGACGGTTTGCATGCCACACCCCTTAACTTGACTAGACTTAGTCTATCACGGCTAAGCGAGGGGGCAAGTGGCGTTCAATCATCCTTGCAGTTCTGGAGTTTCATTCCATTAATTGCAAGGATTTACATGCCTATCCCCGACTGATGGCGCGGTAATCCCCCCCATGAGTGAGCCACCGAGTTATCGAGGTGTCCTCCCGCCGACCCGGGCACTGGGCGCGCCAGTTCGCCGGCCACCACAATGTTGCTGGTACCAACGCGCAGTTGAAACCAAGCCTTCGTCCAGGCTGAACGGGGGGGCCCAGCCTAGCTCCCGGCGCAATGGGGCGTCGTCCACCGTGAGCGAGCTGAGCAGGCGGTCCACCGCAGCCGTCTTTCCCAGCAGCGCGCCAGCCGCCCGCAGCAGCGCGGGAGGCACGGGCACGAGGCGAGCCGGGCGGCCGAGTGCGCGCGCCAGGCGGCGCACCAGCTCGGCGCTGGAGACGTCCTCGCCGTCGCGCACGAAATAGGTCTTGCCGGCGGCCTCGGGCCGGGTCAGGCAGGCGAGCAGCGCGGAGGCGAAATTTTCTACGTACAGTAGGCTGCGGCGATTGCGCACCGCGCCCAGGGGCAGGGGGATGCCGCGGTCCACGGCTTGCACCAGACGCAGGAAATTGGCCTTCACGCCCGGCCCGTAGATCAGGGGCGGGCGCAGGATCACCACCTCCAGGCCCGTCTGTGCGGCAATCTCATGCAGGCCTTGCTCCGCTTCCCATTTTGAGATGGCGTAGGCGTCGTGGGGATTGGCCGCATCGGTGAGCGTGTAGGGCGCTTCGCGCCCCTCGCCGTTCACCTTGACCGTGCTGACGAACACGAAGCGCTTGACCCCCGCCGCTGCCGCCTGGCGCGCGAGGTTGAGTGTGGCATCGCGATTGATGCGACGGCACTCGGCCAGGGGATCCGTAGCGTCTTCCTTCAGAACATGGGCGCGGCCGGCGAGATGCACCACGGCGTCGATGTCCCGGAGGGCGGGGTGCCAGTCGGTGGTGGAGGAGAGATTGCCGACGGCGATGGCATCCAGGCCGCGCGCCACGCGGTTGATATCGCCCGGGTGGCGAATTGCCGCGCGTACCCCGATGTCGATTACAGACAAGTTTTTTGTGACGGCCTGACTCACGAATCCGGTGGCACCCGTAACGAGGACGCGCATCTTGATCTCCCATCGGCGGCAACGTTTGTCCTAATAAATTTGGGCCTTAGAGTAACAAAGTGGCCGCCATCGAAATGCATGCAGCTGGGTTGTCCCAATTTTCGCAAGGTTTGTTAATCAACATTTACTCAGCAGTCGCCAATATAGGCGACAGAAGGAGTTTTGAAGAATGAGCGAACGAGGTTGGGCAATTTCTGGAGTTTTTCGAGTTGCTCCTCGATTTTGTCGCGCAGTTTTTCACCCTTTTGCAGGGGGCGCCGTGCCGTGCCGGTACGCTTGACATGAC
>JAJXXS010000027.1 GCA_021780975.1 Pseudomonadota bacterium | reverse complement strand
CAGGCGCTGACCTACGCCATCATGGACTATCTGCAGACGCAGCAGCGCCCGGCGGAGGAGGATGCCGGCGGCGCCGCCGAGAGCACGGCGGACTAGACGGTAGCACGCGCCGCCAGGCGGCAGGGCTGCACCGTCCAGCGCGCCACGCCGCGTTCGGCGAGCTCCTGTCCCAGGGCCTGCAATTCCTCTTCCGGATAGAGGCCGGCGTGCCAGGTGGTGCGGCATTCATAGTCCACGCCGCTCGCCTGCACCAGATCGAGCGAGCGCTGCACGCGCGCCGCGCTGCCCGGCCGCCCCGTCACCGCGTCGTAGCGCTGCCAGGGCGCCTTGATGTCGAGCCCCACCCAGGAGACTTCCTGCAGCAGCCCGGCGAGACGGCCGGGATAGATGCCCGCGGTGTGCAGGCCGATGGCGTAGCCGAGCGACTTCGCCTCGCGCATGGCTGCGCGCAGGCCGCGCTGCAGGGTGGGCTCGCCGCCCGAGAACACCACGGCATCGAGCAGGCCCCGGCGGCGGCGCAGGAAGGCCATGACCTCCGTCCAGGAAACCGGCGCGCCTGCGCGGGGAGGCTGCAGGTGGCCGTTATGGCAGTAGCCGCAGCGCCAGGGGCAGCCCTGGCAGAACACCACGGCCGCGAGCTGGCCCGGATAGTCGACGGTGGTGAGCGCGGTGAGGCCGCCGACCTGAAGTGAGCTGCGCGCTCCGGCGGCGCGGCCGGCGGGGGCCTCAGTCACGCTGCAAGCAGGGCTCCGCCTGGAAATATCGGCGCTCCTGGTGCTCGCCCTGCTTGCCCAGGTTGAAGCTCGCCACCGGCCGGTGGTAGCCCATCACCCGGGTCCAGATCTCGCAGGGCTGGCGCTCCTCGTCCTTCAGTTCGAGGTCATGCGCGGGCAGGTCGGTCATGTCGTTCATGGAGGTCTCCTTGAGTGGGTCAGGCTGCTTGCTGCTGGCGCTTGCGCGCCAGGATTTCGGCATCGCACTTGGGACAGTAGCGGTGCTCGCCGGCCAGATAGCCGTGCGTCGGACAGATGGAGAAGGTGGGGGTCACCGTGATGTAGGGCAGGCGGAAGTTTTCCAGGGCGCGCTTCACCAGGGTCTTGCAGGCGGCACCCGAAGACAGGCGCTCCGCCATGTAGAGGTGCAGCACGGTGCCGCCCGTGTATTTCGATTGCAGGGCTTCCTGGCGCTCCAGGGCTTCGAAGGGATCTTCGGTGTAGCCCACGGGCAGCTGCGACGAGTTGGTGTAGTAGGGCCGCTCCTGCGTGCCGGCCTGAAGGATGTCGGGGAAGCGCTTGCGGTCCTCCTTGGCGAAACGGTAGGTGGTGCCTTCCGCCGGCGTGGCCTCCAGGTTGTAGAGATGCCCGGTCTCCTCCTGGAAGGCGACCATGCGCGCGCGCAGGTGGTCGAGCAGACGCAGGGCGAACGCATGGCCCCAGGCGCTGGTGATGTCCTCGCGATCGTCTGTGAAGTTGCGGATCATCTCGTTGATGCCGTTCACGCCCAGGGTGGAGAAGTGGTTGCGCAGGGTGCCCAGATAGCGCTTGGTATAGGGGAACAGGCCCTGATCCATGAGGCGCTGGATGAGCTTGCGCTTGATCTCCAGGCTGTTCTTGCCCAGCAGCAGCAGTTCGTCCAGGCGCCGCAGCAGGCCCTCCTCGTCGCCGCGGTTCAGGTAGCCCAGGCGCGCGCAGTTGAGCGTGACCACGCCTATGCTGCCGGTCTGCTCGGCCGAGCCGAACAGGCCATTGCCGCGCTTCAACAATTCTCTGAGGTCGAGCTGCAGGCGGCAGCACATGGAGCGCACCATGTTGGGCTGCAGTTCGGAATTGATGAAGTTCTGGAAGTAGGGCAGGCCGTACTTGGCGGTCATATCGAACAGCCGAGCGGCGTTTTCCGATTCCCAGGGAAAGTCCGGCGTGATGTTGTACGTGGGAATCGGAAAGGTGAAGACGCGGCCCTTGGCGTCGCCGGTGGTCATGACGTCCATGTAGGCGCGGTTGATCATGTCCATATCCGCCTGCAGATCGCCGTACGTGAAGGGCATTTCCTTTCCGCCGATGACCGGCACCTGTGCGCGCAAGTCTTCCGGACAGGTCCAGTCGAAGGTGAGGTTGGTGAAGGGGGTCTGGGTGCCCCAGCGCGAGGGCACGTTGAGGTTGTAGATCAGCTCCTGGATGGACTGGCGCACTTCGGCGTAGGAGAGGCAGTCCTTCCGCACGAAGGGCGCCATGTAGGTGTCGAACGAGGAAAACGCCTGGGCACCGGCCCACTCGTTCTGCAACGTGCCGAGGAAGTTGACGATTTGTCCCACTGCGCTCGACAGGTGGCGCGGCGGCCCGGCCTCGACCTTGCCGGGGACGCCGTTCAGTCCCTCGTTGAGCAGGGTGCGTAGCGACCAGCCGGCGCAATAGCCGGCGAGCATGTCGAGGTCGTGGATGTGAATGTCGCCGTTGCGGTGCGCGGCGCCGACTTCCGGCGGGTAGACGTGGGACAGCCAGTAGTTGGCGGTGACCTTGCCGGACACGTTGAGGATCAGCCCGCCCAGGCTGTAGCCCTGGTTGGCATTGGCATTGACGCGCCAGTCCTGGCGGTCCAGGTATTCGTTGACCGAGGCGGAGACGTCCACCAGGGTCTTGCGGTCTTCGCGCAGGCGCGCATGGCTCTCGCGGTAGACGATGTAGGCGCGCGCGGTCTGGAAATGATTGGCGGCGATCAGGGTCTGCTCCACCACATCCTGGATGCGCTCGATATGGGGAGTGCTCTGGCGATACTGATGGCGCAGTATCTTCACCACCTGGGCGCACAGCAGGTCCGCTTCTCCCTCGTCGAACTCGCCGGCGGCCTGGCCGGCCTTGAGTATGGCGGCACGTATCCGGCCCGCATCAAAGGCTGCGCGCTGGCCGTCGCGCTTGATGATTTCCTCGGGCAGGGAGGGCAAAAAGGACACTGTCATAGCGTGGTCTCCTAGGGGATAAACACAACATATTGTTCACAACATAGTTATGTGTAGAACATGTTGTGATTTATGCAAGGATTAGACGATATGCTTTTCTTGTTTAAATGCAAGGGCGAGGGCAAAAATGGCGCGGGTGCCACGATGGCGGGCGGCTGCGGCCCGGGTGCCGCGTGCAAGGGAGCGCGGGTTTGCCGCGCCGGGTCAGTCGCGCTGGCGGTAGCCGACGACTTCGAGACCGAAGCCGGACAGGGACGGCATGGGCCGCGGCGTGGCCAGCAGGCGCATCTTGCCGACGCCGAGATCCTTCAGGATCTGCGTGCCTATGCCGTAATCGCGCAGATCGACTTTGCGCGCGGCGGGCGTCTGCAACCCGGGGGCCAGGCGAGAGAGCAGCGCCTCGGTGGTTTCCGGCCGGTGCAGCAGCACCAGCACGCCGCCGCCCGCCTCGGCGATGGCTTCCAGCGCGGCGAGCACGGGCCAGGAGTGCCGCCCGCTGGTGACATCGAGGAAATCCATCACCGATAGCGGCTCATGCACGCGCACCAGCGTTTCGCGGTCGGGCGCGATGTCGCCTTTCACCAGGGCCAAGTGGATGTCGTTGCTGGAAAGGTCGCGATAAGCCAGCAGGCGGAACGCCCCGTAGACGGTCTGGATCAGGCGGTCGGCGACGCGCTCCACCAGGCTCTCGGTCTGGTTGCGGTAATGGATGAGGTCGGCGATGGCGCCGATCTTGAGCCCGTGCTGACGCCCGAATTCGATGAGATCGGGCAGGCGCGCCATGGTGCCGTCGTCCTTGAGGATTTCGCAGATCACGGCGGCCGGCTCCACGCCCGCCAGACGGGCGAGGTCGCAGCCCGCCTCGGTGTGGCCGGCGCGCACCAGCACCCCCCCGGGCTGCGCCCGCAAGGGGAAGATATGGCCGGGCTGGATGATGTCGGACGGGCGCGCGTTCCTGGCGACCGCGGCCTGGATGGTGACCGCGCGGTCGGCGGCGGAGATGCCGGTGGTGACGCCTGCGGCGGCCTCGATGGAGACGGTGAAGGCGGTGCCATGCGGCGTCTGGTTGTCCGCCACCATCTGCTTCAGCCCCAACTGGCGGCAGCGCTCGTCGGTGAGGGTGAGGCAGATGAGGCCGCGGCCGTATTTGGCCATGAAATTGATGGCCTCCGGCGTGGCGAATTCGCCAGCCATGACGAGGTCGCCCTCGTTCTCGCGGTCCTCTTCATCCACCAGGATGACCATGCGGCCGGCCTTGATGTCTGCAATGATGTCGGTGATGGGGGCGAGGCTCATGTCGGCGGATTGTCGAAAGTGGCAAGACGCTCGGCGTAGCGCGCCATCAGGTCAACTTCGAGGTTGACGCGCGCGCCGGGCTGCAGATGCTTGAGAGTGGTCTGTTCCAGGGTGTGGGGGATGAGGTTGATCGCAAAGCTTTGCCCATCCACGCGGTTGACCGTGAGGGACACGCCCTGCACGGTGATCGAACCCTTGCGCGCGATGTAGCGGGCGAACTCGCGCGGCGCCTCGATCTCCAGGAGGGTGGAAGCGCCGATCGAGGCAAAGCGCGTGACCGTGCCCACCCCATCCACATGGCCCGACACCAGATGGCCGCCCAGGCGGTCGGCCAGGCGCAGGGCCTTCTCCAGATTCACCTCGGCGGCGGGCACGAAGCCCGCGGTGCAGGAGAGGGTCTCGGCGGACACATCGACGCTGAAATGGCCAGGAGCGAGCGCCACGACGGTAAGGCAGACGCCATTCACGGCGATGCTGTCGCCCAGCTGCACGTCCGCAAGATCCAGTCCGCCGGCGTCGATGTCGAGGCGGGCGTCGGGGCCTTTGGCCTCGAAACGATGGATGCGGCCGATGGCCTGGATGATGCCGGTGAACATGCGGGGGAGGAAAACGGGTCAGGACGGCATTGTAGCAGGGCCGGGCACCTGCTCCGGCCGCAGCGTGTAGCGCCAGTCACGACCCACGCGGCGCTCGTCGACGACGCGGAAGAGGCGCGCCTCACTCAGATGCGTCAGATTGAATTCCGCAAACAGCCCCCGCGCCGGTTCTCCCAGCGCCTTGGGCGCGGCGTAATGCACCCATTCGTCCACCAGACCGGCCTTGAGCAGGGCTCCCGCAAGCGTTGCGCCGGCCTCGACATGGACTTCATTGATGCCCAGGCGGGTGAGATGAGCGAGCAGCGCGCTAAGCTCGACGCACCCGTCCGGCCCGGGCAGGCACAGCACCTTGGCGCCGGCCGCTTCCAGCGCCGCCATTTTTCTGGCGTCGGGCTCGGCGCACACGATGAGGGCCTTTCCTCCCGCCAACAGGCGCGCGTCCGGCGGCGTACGCAGGGCCGAGTCGGCCACCACCCGGAGGGGCTGGCGGCCGATGTCGAAATCACGCACGTCCAGGCGCGGATTGTCGGCCAGCACCGTGCCCACCCCGGTAAGCACGGCGCAGGCGCGCGCGCGCAGGCGCTGCACGTCGGCGCGCGCGGCCTCCCCGGTGATCCATTGCGAAGCGCCGTTGGCAAGGGCGGTCTTGCCATCCAGACTGGCGGCGGTCTTGAGGCGCACGTAGGGATGGCCCAGCAGCATGCGCTTGAGGAAGCCGAGGTTCAATTCGCGCGCGGCATCACCGAGCAGTCCGCTTTCGACCTTGATGCCGGCCTCGCTCAGGCGAGCGAGGCCTTCTCCCGCGACCTTGGGGTTGGGGTCCTGCATGGCGGCGACCACGCGCGCCACGCCGGCGTGTACGAGCGCATCGGCGCAGGGCGGGGTTTTGCCGTGGTGGGCACAAGGCTCCAGTGTCACATACACGGTCGCTCCGCGCGCGGCTTCGCCGGCCTGCTGCAGGGCGTGTATTTCCGCATGCGGTTCGCCAGTGCGCGCATGCCAGCCTTCGCCGACGATTGCGCCGTCTCTGACGATGACGCAGCCCACGCGCGGGTTCGGCGTCGTCGTATAAAGCCCCTTTTGCGCCAGCTGCAAGGCGCGGGCCATAAAGCCATGGTCGGCGGCGGAAAAACTGTTCACCGATTCTTGCCCAGATCCTTGATGACGTCGCGGAAATCGTTCACGTCCTGGAAGCTGCGGTAGACGGAAGCAAAGCGGATGTAGGCCACCTTGTCGAGCTTGCGCAGTTCCGCCATCACCAGTTCGCCGACCTCGCGCGCGGGGATTTCGCGTTCGCCCAGGGCGAGCAGCTTCTGCTCGATGCGGGCGATGGCCTCGTCCATCAGCTCGGTCGATACCGGACGCTTGTGCAGGGCGCGGCGAAAACCCTCGCGCAACTTCTCCGCCGAGAAATCCTCGCGGTGGCCGTTGCTCTTGACCACCTGCGGCAGACGGATGTCCGCGGTTTCGAACGTGGTGAAACGTTTGTCGCAGGCTGTGCAGCGGCGCCGGCGGCGGATGGCCGTGTCGTCGTCATTGGGGCGCGAATCCACCACCTGGGTGTCGGGATGGCCGCAGAACGGGCATTTCATGGCGGGTATGGCGGTCGGTCGGCCGTGATCAGCGCGCAGTCTCTTCTTGAGAGATTCTACCGGCGCTCATTTTCCGTACACGGGGAATTTGGCGCACAGCGCCTGGGCTTCCCGCGCCGCACGCGCGATGACGCTTTCGTCGTTGGGCGCGTCGAGCACGTCGGCGATGAGGTGGGAGAGCTGCTCGGCTTCCAGTTCCTTGAAGCCGCGCGTGGTCATGGCCGGCGTGCCGATGCGGATGCCGCTGGTGACGAAGGGCTTCTGCGGATCGTTGGGAATGGCGTTCTTGTTGACGGTGATGTGCGCGCGCCCGAGCGCTGCTTCGGCTTCCTTGCCCGTCAGATTCTTGGGCCGCAGGTCGACCAGGAACATATGCGACTCGGTGCGCCCAGAAACGATGCGCAGGCCGCGTTCGGTAAGCACCTTGGCCATCACCAGGGCGTTGTCCAGCACCTGTTCCTGGTAGTGCTTGAATTCCGTGCCCAGGGCCTCCTGGAAGGCGGTGGCCTTGGCGGCGATGACATGCATCAGCGGGCCGCCCTGCAGGCCCGGGAAGATCGCCGAGTTGATGGCCTTCTCATGCTCGGCCTTCATGAGGATGATGCCGCCGCGCGGGCCGCGCAGGGTCTTGTGCGTGGTGGAGGTGACGACGTCGGCGTGCGGCACCGGATTGGGATAGACGCCGGCCGCCACCAGGCCGGCGTAGTGCGCCATGTCCACCATGAAGATGGCGCCGATTTCCTTGGCGATGCGGGCGAAGCGCTCGAAGTCGATGCGCAGGGCATAGGCGGAGGCGCCGGCGATGATGAGGCGCGGCTTGTGCTCGCGCGCCAGGGCTTCCATGCGCGGGTAGTCGATCTCTTCCTGCTCATTCAGGCCATAGGCCACGACGTTGAACCACTTGCCGCTCATGTTGAGCGCCATGCCGTGCGTGAGATGGCCGCCCTCCGCCAGGCTCATGCCCATGATGGTATCGCCGGGCTTGCAGAACGCCATGAGCACCGCCTGGTTGGCCTGCGAGCCGGAATTGGGCTGCACGTTGGCCGCCTCGGCGCCGAACAATTGCTTCACCCGGTCGATGGCGAGCTGCTCGGCGATGTCCACATAGTCGCAGCCACCGTAATAGCGCTTGCCGGGATAGCCCTCGGCGTACTTGTTGGTGAGCACCGAGCCCTGCGCCTCCATCACCGCCGGGCTGGCGTAGTTTTCCGAGGCGATGAGCTCGATGTGATCCTCCTGGCGGCGGGCCTCCTTCTGGATGGCGGCCCACAGGTCGGGATCGGTCTTGGCTAGCGGCAGGGCGTGGAACATGGCGGCAAGGGCTTGGAAAAAATGTGATTTTATCAAGCCGCCGTGGCGACAGGGTGAGAGCCGCTCATTCTTCCTTGCGGCATTTCCATGTCGTGTGCCACTTGGCTGCCCCAGCCTGCCTAATGGGGCGAGGGAAAATCAAGCCGTGTGCCCACCCGCCCGCTCGTCCCGGTAGCGTCGCCCCCACACCACCACATAGTGCAGACCTGAGCCGACCGTGGTGATGAAGACCGTGACGAACAGTGCCCTGGCGACCTCGACAAGAGGCAGCAGCAGGCCGGTCTGGGCCAGCACCACGCAGAGCAGGGCGAATTCCAGAAAGGTGTTGGTCTTGCCCAGCCAGGTGGGTTGGACTTCCAGGTGCCCGGCCAGGCTGCGGTAGGCCAGCGCGCCGAGGACGACGACGGCGTCGCGCAGCACGATGGCGAGGGTCACCCACCAGGGAATGAGGGCCTGCCAGGTGAGCAGCAGCAGGGTGGTGATGCCCAGCGCCTTGTCGGTCAGGGTGTCGAGCAGCGCCCCCAGGGGCGTGATCCAGCCGAATCTGCGCGCCAGAAAGCCGTCGATGCCGTCGCTCAGGGCGGCGGCCAGGAACAGCCAGAAGGCTGGGCCGTGGCGACCCGTTTCCAACAGCCAGGCGACACCCGGCACGGCCAGCAGGCGCAGCAGGGTGATGGCGTTGGGCAGGTTGACATTGCTTGCCATGGACAGGGACGGCACGGATATCGGAGTGGCGGGTAGCCGATTTTACTTCCCGATTTCCTGCCACTGCTTCTGCAGGCGCTTGATGGAAACCGGGTAAGGGGTCTTCAGCTCCTGGGCAAAGAGGGAGATGCGCAGCTCTTCCAAGTGCCAGCGGAAATCCTCCAGGGCGGCATCGGCAATGCCCGCCTGGCACTGTTTTTCGGCGCGCTCTGCCCAGTTCCGTTCCAGCTCGCGTATCGCTGCCGTGTGGCGCTGGTCGCGCTCCAGCGCACCGGGCAGCTTTTCCAGGCGGCGCGCGATGCCCTTGAGGTAGCGGCTGAGATCATGCAGGCGCGCCCAGGGCGTGGCGCGCAGGAAGCCGGGATAGACCAGGCGCGCCAGATGCTCGCGTTCGTCGGCGAGGGCGTGGCGCAACGGCCCCTGACCCTGGAGTTTGGGCAGCAGGGCGTTGTAGAGATCGAGGATGTCGCCCAGTTCCTGTTTCAGCGCCTTGGCGACCACCTGGAGGCGCGGCTTGGCGCGCTCGCGCTGCTTGTCGAAATCCTTCTGCCGGCGCGGCAGCTCGTCGTCGCCCAGCAGGGCGCGTTCGGCGACGGTGTCCAGCATCTCGGCCCGGAAGGCATCTGCGTTGCCGAGAGCGCGATATTTCAGGGCCAAGGCGGTCTCCTGGGCAAGATCCTTCTCCAGCTGCTTCATCTGCGCTGCGAGCGCCAGGCGCAGCAGGCGTACGACGCCAGCCCTGGACTGCGCCGCCGCGGCGGCGGCATCGTCGAGCAGGCGCAGGGCGACCGAGCTGCCTTCGTCGAGCAGCGCGGGATGGCCGGTGAGCGTCTTGCCGGCGCGCTTGAACTGCACGGTTTCCGGCAGTTCGCCGAAATCCCAGGCGGTGATGCCGCTGCGCTCGTAGCGCCCGGCCTCGTCGTCGCTGCGGCCGTAAGCCAGGCGCGCGGTGTCGCCCAGCTGCAGGCGCAGGTTGGTGAGGTCGCGCCCCAGCGCCAGTTCGTGGCCGGCATCGTCGACGACGCGCAGGTTCAAGCGCAGATGGGGCGGCAGTTCGGCACTGAAGTCGGCGGGGCTGATTTTCTGCTGCGCGCGTGCGGAGGCGAAGGCGGCGAGAGCGTCGAGCAGCGGTTCCTTGCCGGCCTCGGCGGTGGTAAGAAAAGCCGTCACCGCATCGGGCAGCGGCATGAGGGGCTGGCGCATGGCCTTCGGCAGGCCCTTCAGCAGCGCCGTGACCTTCTCGCGAATGAGCCCCGGCACGAGCCAGTCCACCTGCGCTTGAGGAATGCGGTTGAGCAGATAAAGCGGCAGCGTCAGGGTCACGCCGTCGAGCGGATGGCCAGGCTCGAAGCGGTAGCGCAGCCTGCAGGGCACGCCGTCGACGGCGATTTCCTCCGGGAAGAGGGCGTGGTCGGGGTTGAAGCCTTCGCCCACCACGTCTTCCGGCGCGAGCTTGAGTGTGTCCTGTTTCTTCTCTTCGCGCACCCAGCGCTCGAAGGCGCTGGCATTGTGGATGTCGGCCGGGAGGCGCGCATCGAAGAAGCGGAACATGCGTTCCTCGTCCAGCCAGACGCCGGACTTGCGCGCCTTGTGCTCCAGCCCCTCCACCTCCCGCACGAGCTGGCGGTTGTGCGAGAACCACGGTGCGCGGCTGTCGTAGTCACCCGCCACCAGGGCGGCGCGGATGAACAGTTCGCGGCACAGTTGCGGGTCGATCGGTCCGTAATGCACCTTGCGGCGCGCGACGATGGTGAGGCCGTAGAGCGTCACTCTCTCGTAGGCCGCCACGTAGCCGCGCGATTTCTCCCAGTGCGGCTCGCTGTAGCTCTTGCTCAGCAGATGGGCCCCCACCTCCTCGAGCCATTCGGGCTCGATCACGGCATTGGTGCGCGCCAGCAGACGCCCGGTATCGGTCAGCTCCGCGCTCATCACCCACTTGGGCGGCTTTCTCGCCAACGCCGAGGCGGGATGCAGGCTGAAGCGTATGCCGCGCGTGCCCTGATACAGGCCCTCCCGGCCTTGCGCCTTGACGTCGTCGGATTTGAAGCCGGCATTGCCGAGCAGGCCGGCGAGCAATGCTTTGTGCAGCTCCATGTAGGCCGGCGGTGCCTCGTTGGGCTTGAGGCCCAGCTCGGTGACCTGGCTGTGCAGCTGGCCGTGGATGTCGCGCCACTCGCGCATGCGGCGCAGCGAGAGGAAATTGTCCTGCAGCAATTCGTTCAACTGGCGGTTGGATTTCTTGTGGCGGATCGCCTCGTCGAAGAACTTCCACAGCTTGAGCCAGCCCAGGAAGTCGGATTTCTCGTCGGCGAACTGGCGGTGCCTTTCGTCGGCCGCCGCCTGGCGCTCCAGGGGCCGTTCGCGCGGATCCTGCACCGACAAGGCGCTGGCGATGACGAGCGCTTCGCTCAGGCAGCGTCGCTTGTCGCCTTCGAGGACCATGCGGGCGATGCGCGGATCGAGCGGCAGGCGGGCAAGTTTCTTGCCTATCGCCGTGAGCTGCCCGCGCTCGTCGAGGGCGTGCAGTTCCTGCAGCAGCTGCTCGCCGTCGCGGATGAGGCGCGCCTGCGGTGGATCGATAAAGGGGAAGGCGGCGGGATCTCCCAGCCCGAGTTCCTTCATGCGCAGGATGACTCCGGCCAGGCTGGAACGCAGCAACTCCGGATCGCTGTAGCGTGGCCGGTTCTGGAAATCGTCTGCGTCGTACAGGCGGATGCATACACCTGCCTCTACGCGCCCGCAGCGCCCGGCGCGCTGGTTGGCCGAAGCCTGCGAGATTTTCTCCACCAGGAGCTGCTCGACCTTGTTGCGCGCCGAATAGCGCTTCACGCGCGCCAGGCCGGTGTCGATGACGTAGCGGATGCCGGGCACGGTGAGGGAAGTCTCCGCCACATTGGTGGCCAGCACGATGCGGCGCGCGCCGTGCGGCTTGAAGATGCGATCCTGTTCCTCCACCGAGAGGCGCGCATACAGCGGCAGAATTTCGGTGCCCGGCGGGTGATGCTTGCGCAGGGCCTCGGCGCAGTCGCGGATTTCGCGCTCGCCCGGAAGAAAGACGAGCGTGTCGCCCGGACCCAGGCGCGCGAGTTCGTCGCTGGCGTCGAGGATGCCCTGCAGCAGGTCGGGCTCGTCCTTTTTCGTCTCCCGCGCGCGCACCGGCGGTGCCCCTGGCGTGGCCGCGCGCGCCGGCTGTAGTGGGCGCCAGCGGATGTCGACCGGATAGGTGCGTCCGGAGACTTCCAGGGTGGGCGCGCCATCGAAGTGGGCGGCGAATTTCTCGATGTCTATGGTGGCGGAGGTGATGACCAGCGTGAGATCGCTGCGCTTTTCCAGCAGGCCCTTGAGGTAGCCGAGCAGGAAATCGATGTTGAGGCTGCGCTCGTGGGCTTCGTCGATGATGAGGCAGCGGTAGCGCCTGAGCAGCGGGTCGGACTGCGATTCCGCCAGCAGGATGCCGTCGGTCATCACCTTGATGCGGGTCGTGTCCTGCACCTTGTCGGTGAAGCGCACCTTGTAGCCGATCAGCCCGCCGAGCTCGCATTTCAGCTCCTGGGCCAGGCGCGCAGCCACCGCGCGCGTGGCAATGCGGCGCGGCTGGGTGCAGCCGATGAGTCCGCCGTCCGCGCCCAGCCATTCCAGCGCCATCTTGGGGATTTGCGTGGTCTTGCCCGAGCCGGTCTCCCCGCACAGGATGAGGACGCGGTGGCGCGCCAGCGCAGCGAGGATTTCCGCACGCCTGGCCGCGACCGGCAGATCCGGGTACTCGATGACCGGCGTCACGGCTTAGGCATCAGGCAGATAAGCTGCCTCGTCGTAGCTTTCCAGCCAGCCTGGGCGGTAAACCGCCATGAGGGTGACGACCCCGCCCGACAGAAAGGCTTCAGAAAAGGCCACCAGGATGTAGTAGGCAAGGTAGTTTTCCAGCAGGAATTCCAGGCTGTAGGCGCCGCCCAGAAGCAGCGCCAGGCTTTCCGCCGCCCCCGCCAGGAGCACGCCCACGCCGGCGCTGATGAAGCCCGACAGCATGAGGTAGACGAATAGGTGCTTGGGCAGGCGCCGTTGCGCGAAGGCGTGCACCAGGGCGGTGAAGCCGGCCGGCACGGCCACCAGGGCGAGGGTGTTGAGGCCGATGCTGTCCCAGCTGCCATGGCCGAAGGCGGCGCTCGCCGCCTGCACCAGCAGGCCGGCCAGCACGGCACGGCTGAAGCCGAACATGAGCGTGAGCGCGGTGATGCCGAAGAGATGGAAATCCAGTCCCGGCCGTATTCCGGTGCGGACCTGCCACAGCGCCATGACTGCCACCGTGGCGCCGAG
>JAJXXS010000283.1 GCA_021780975.1 Pseudomonadota bacterium | reverse complement strand
CCGCTGACCTCGGCCGCCGCAAGCAGCGTCTTCATGGATTGCAGGATGTTCTTGACGTCATGCGTCAGGCGCGCTCCGGTGTCATGGATAGCCTGCGTGTAGGCGTTCTCGCGCAGCGTCTGCTCGCGCACCTTGCTGGCATAGAAATAGCCCAGCAACTGCGACATGAGCCGCACATGCAAGGCAAGCGCAGGCGGCAGGGTGCGCGTGCTGTGCCAGACGAGTTCCAGACCGTGAAAACGCTGCGTGTCGGCCTCGCCTTCGCAGTCCCCCCAGTTGCCTTGGCCGCGCGCGGTGCGCCAGGCGACGCCCCGGACCCAGCCGAGCTGATCCAGTTCAGCCAGCGCCGCCGCCACAAAACTTTCCGGTTCGCGCTCGCGCTCCGCCAGCCGCGCCAGTTGCCGCGTCCACCCCTCGAAAGGCAGCCCCACCGAGAGCAGATAGCGCGACAACAACTGCCCCAGGCCCGCAAAACCGCCGCGCGGATTCCACAGCAGGCTCAATGCCAGCAGCAGCGCAGCCATGGCGAGCAGGGTGTAGACCAGGGCCAACGCATAGTTGACCTGCGCCACCGTCACCAGGGCGAACGCCCCCAGCGCCAGCACCACGACCATGAGGAACACCATCAGGCCGTAGAAAAAATCCAGCGAACTGTGGTCCGGCGCCCGCTGCGGTCCACGCCAGAACAACAGCGCGAAGGGCAGGACCGGCAACCCCCAGCGCGCGGCCACCTCCAGCATGGGGGATTGCAAGGGCACGGGCAACAGCCTGGGCATGATCCAGATGAGCAGCATTCCCAGCAGATATCCCAGCGCCAGGAGGTAGGCGGCGCGTTCGCGCGGCTGCGCCAGGCTGGCCGCCACAGCAGCGGTCAGGCCGCACAGCAGCGCCACCCAGAAGCCGACCAGCCACCATCCCGGGATGAGCACCAGGGCGACCGCCAGGACGACGACCGGCAGCGCGCGGCGCCAGTCGAGATCCTGGGCGCCTGCGATGAAAGGCTGCCAGAGGAGGAAAAAACCGTAATGCGCCAGTAGGAAGGTGCGCGCCCACCCCCCGCCCCCCGCGCCCAGCACAAGACCGGCATGCAGCGCCAGCAGCATGAAGGCCAGCCAGCGCGTCGACGGCAGTTCGCTCCAGCGCTGGCCCAATCGGGCGAGAAAATTGGCACGGCCGTTGAGGGCGAGATCAGGCATGTAGGTGTGTTCGCTGCCGCCGAGGACGGGTGCGTATCATTATGTTGAGCCGAGAATATCGGAACCTGAATCGAGCTGCCATCCTGCGGTTGTCCTCCACGACGAAAGGGCCGAACCGCATCGTGAGCCACGCGCCTCAAGCCATAGCCGCATGTGGAGCTTGGCCCCAGGTGCCCGTGTCTGCCCCGTGTAGCATAGCCCCAACTGAAGGCGCGACGCTTACGCCAGCTGCATTCGCCCTATACTGACGGCTATTTTCCCGCCGACTTGAACCTTGCCTGCCACCCTCGTCATCTCCCGCTACGTCCTGCGCGAAGGCTGGCGCGCCCGCCTGCCCGCTCTCGCCCTGCTGCTGGGGGCCATTACGGCGGCGGGCGCGACTTTCGTCGGCGCCCTGGCACCCATCGACGGCGAACGCGCCCGCCTCATCACAGCCGCCGCTTTGTTGCGCCCGCTGGGATCCGTGCTGCTCATCCTCCACGTCGCCGCCATGACCGTCGCCGAAATGCGCGAACAGCGGCTCGCCATGCTGCTCGCCTGCGGTACCGGGCGCGCGCCCTTGCTGCTGGGCAAGGCACTCGGCATTCTCGCCTGGGCGGCACTCTTCGCTCTGAGCGCAGGCGTCACGGTCGCGCTGCTGGGAGCGCGCGCGAGCCTGCTGCCGTGGACCCTGGGGCTGTTCGCGCAACTCGCCCTGCTCGGCCTCTTCACCCTGGCGGCCTCCCTGGCGTTGCGCCGCCTGACGCCGGCAGCGCTGGCCGCGCTGGCCTTTTATTTTCTTGCCGAAAGCCTCTCCGCGCTGCAGCTCATGGCGGCCGCGGCCAGCGCGCGCAGCCAGTGGAACGATTTGGCGGACCGGGTGGTGAGCGCGGTGGCCTGGACGCTGCCGCGTTTTGCCGAGTTCGGCAGCGGCGACTGGCTGGGCGAAACCACTTCGCACTGGCCCGACATAGAGCGCGCCCTGATTCAGAGCGCAATCTACGCCGTGCTGCTGTACGCCATCGCCCTGGTGGATCTCTACCGGCGTGAAGATTAGCCTGGGCGCCAAGCAGCGGCCATGGCGCGCCGTGCCCTGGCCCTGGCTTGCCCTGCTTGCCGCCACGCTCCTGGGCCAAGGGGCGTGGAAATACTGGGAGCCACCGCCCACCGCCCGCGCGCGCGACCTTCCGCCCGCGCCCTCCGCGCTCCTGGTGCGTCTCTCCGATCTGGGCGAAAACGCTGCCGCCAGTCTGTTCATCACCCTGCGCGTCTTGTCCTATGATGACCAGCCCGGCATCAGCCTGCCCTACAAGGCGCTGAACTATCCCCGCGTCATCCACTGGTTTGATGTCGCCCTGGCCCTGGACCCGCGCAACCGGCTACCGCCTTTCGCCGCCAGCCTGCTTTACGCGGCGGTCCCCGATCCCGCCAAGGTGCGTCTGATGCTGGCTTTCACGCACCGCGCCTATCTGGCCGACCCCGATCAGCGCTGGCCCTGGCTGGCGTATGCCGCGCTTGCGGCCCAGCACACCCTGCACGACCCCCGGCTGGCCTTACGCTATGCGCGCGACCTCGACCGCGCGCGCAACGCTCCGCCCTGGGTGCGCGAGATGCCGGTGCTGCTCCTGTCCAATCTGGGCCACGCCCGCCAGGCGGAAATCCTGTTGGGCGGCCTGGTGGCGAGCGGGGTTATCAAAAATCCGGCCGAAATCGCCTGGATGAAGGATCGCCTGGAGCATCCGCTTGCAGTGGCGCCCCCCGATTGGTGAGATTACGACACTAACGACAGAATTTCGACAAATCCATCATCACGAAAATGACGGCAGGCGAAAGCATCCAACGATTTATCCCGCATTGATGGGCGCTTCCTTTAAGCGCAGAGAAATAAAAAAAGCGCCCTTCGGGTCTGGCGCAGAAATTGCAGGAATCACTCCACCAATCCGCCTCTGGAGCGCCCATGCCCCCCCGCAAGCAGCACG
>JAJXXS010000071.1 GCA_021780975.1 Pseudomonadota bacterium | reverse complement strand
AAAAAAAAGCCGAACCCTTGGGGGGTCCGGCCAACCGGAGGAGACGGCTTGGCGCCGTCTCGTTGCGGAGAACTGGCATGCACTTGCACGCTTAGGTGCATCCTAGACAGGCAGGCTGGCTGGCACCATATCTCTTTCGTGATAACCGCCATCCCCTGCTACACTTCCGGGCAATGCAGACCGGAGGCCTTGCGGCATGAAAATCCTCCTCGCCGACGACCATCCCCTGTTTCGGGATGGCGTGCGCCATGTGCTGAGCCAGTTGAGCCAGCATGTGGAAATTCTCGATGCACCCGACTTCCCCGGTGTATTCCGTATCGCCACCGAACATCCCGACCTGGATTTGGCGCTGGTCGACCTGTACATGCCCGGCATGCCAGGCCATCAGGGGGTGGCTGCCTTTCGCCAGCAATTCCCGGAAATCCCCCTGGTCGTCCTGACCGCGTCCGAATCCTCGCAGGACATGCAAAAAGTCATGACTGCCGGCGCCCTGGGCTATATCCTCAAGTCCTATCCGGCCCCGCTGATGCTGGAAGCCCTGCGCAGCGTGCTGGGCGGCGGAATGTTCCTTCCCGAAGCCCCCGCCCTGACCGGAGACGAATCAGCCCGCTCAGCAGGTGAGCAGATCAGCCTGACCACACGGCAGCGCGAGGTACTGGCGCTGCTGGCTGAGGGGAAGCCCAACAAGCTGATCGCCCGCGCGCTCGATCTCACCGAGGGTACGGTAAAAATCCATGTCGCCGCCATCTTCCGCGCGCTCGAGGTAAGCAATCGCACCGAGGCCGTCATCGCCGCCCGCCGCCTTGGCCTTGCCATGCCCGGCAACGACCGGCCTTATCCGGGCCACCATGCCTGAAGCCCCAGGCGCGCGGCGCCGACGGTACGGGCGTTTGGGCGGCATTCGTTTCCGCATACTCAGCATCGTTGTCATTCCCCTGGTTTTCACGGCCGCGACCCTGACGGTGGTTTTTGCCAACCGCAGCGTCACGGCAACGGCGCGGGAGGCGGGCGTACGCGCCTTGCAGGCGGCCCATCTGCTGGCAGCCAACGCCCAATACGCCTTGTTCAGCGGGGAATTCAGCCTGCTGGGCCAGGTGGCGACAGACGAACGGCGCGAGGGCAGCCTGGCCTTTACCGCCGTGCTGTCACGGGAAGGGCAGGTTTTGGCGCAGGCCGGGGATGTGCCGCCTGCGGCGGTGCTGGCACAGCTGCTGCGGCAGGGGCGACAGACCACGCGGAGCGTGATCTACGCCACCGAGCTGATCCGGCTGCCGCCTCCCAAACCTCTTGCCGACTTCGGCCAGGGCACCGCGACCGCGCCGCAGACCTTGGGTTATGCGGTGGTCGGCATCGACACCGCCCCCATCGCCGCGTACAAGACCCAGACGCTGCTGCGTGCAGGAGGCGTCATGCTGATCGTGCTCGCCCTCGCTGCGCTGGTCGCCTGGCAGCTCTCCACCCGTCTCACGCGGCGCATCCGGGGCATTTCGCGCGCGGTCGATCGCATCGCCGGCGGCGAGCTCATGGTGCGCGTGCCCGAGGGTGAAAGCGGGGAAATCGGCGTGCTGGCGGAGGGGGTCAACCGCATGGCGGAAGCCCTGCAGGCGCATCAGGCGGAACTGGAGGTGCGCGTGGCCCATGCCACGGCGCGCCTGGCCGCCGAGAAGGCCGCGGCAGAGCAGGCCAACATGGCCAAATCGCGCTTTCTCGCCTCTGCCAGCCACGATCTGCGCCAGCCCTTGCACGCCCTTACGCTGTTCGTGGAAGCCCTCAAAGCGCGCATCAATTACCCGGAAGTGCGCACGCTGGTGGAGCACATCGAGGCCTCCACCGCCGCCATGGAGACCCTTTTCAACACCTTGCTCGACATCTCCCGGCTCGACGCCGGGGTCATCGAAGTCAAGCCCGTGCACTTCGCCGCCGACCACCTGGCGGCGCGCATACGCCAGCAATTCTCCGCCCTCGCCGCAGAAAAAGGCCTGAGCCTGCGCATCCGCCCGGCCCCCTTTCATCTCTACGGCGATCCCCTGCTGCTGGAACGCATCCTCTTAAACCTGGTCTCCAACGCCATCCGCTACACGGAAAAAGGGGGAATCGTCGTGGGCTGGCGCCGCCGCGGGCGCCAGATCCGCATCGAAGTATGGGACAGCGGACAAGGCATTCCCGAGGACAAGCTGCAGAGCATCTTTCAGGAGTTCGTCCAGTTGGGCAATCCGGAAAGGGATCGCGCCAAGGGCCTGGGCCTCGGGCTCGCCATCGTCTCCCGCCTGGGACGCCTCATGGGCTGCCGCGTCGAGGTCAGATCGAGGCCAGGGCACGGCTCCGTGTTTTCCCTGCTGGTGCCGCTGGGCTCTGCCGAGCTGATACGCGAAGCCAGGACGCCGACTGCGGAAGTCGGCTTTCCCGCGGGCGCCCTGGTGATGCTCGTGGATGACGAAAAGGCCATTCTGCGCGGCATGCAGGAATTGTTCGATTCGTGGGGCGTGGATCTCATCGCCGCGCAGAGCCCCGAGGACGCCCTCGCCACCGCCCACCTGGCGGAACGAGTGCCCCATCTCATCCTGTGCGATTTCCGTCTTCCCGGCGCACGCAACGGCATCGAGGTCGTCAACTTCCTGCGCGAAAGCCTGGACAGCACGATACCGGCAGTCATCCTCACCGGCGACACCGCCCCCGAAACCATCCAGGCGCTCAGCACAGCGGGACTCACCGTACTGCACAAGCCCGTCCGGCCGGCGCGCCTGCGCGCCCTGCTCATGCACCTGCTCAATCAGGACCGGCGCAAAGCCGCCGCCTGAAAGCGACGCGCAGCGGAGAGAAGGGGCAACAGCGCCGCGCCAGGAAAGCAGGATTCCGCGCTGTCCTTCGTTGCGTGGACCCGGTCGAGAGGAAATCCCTGCGCGGCAGCGCGCGCCCAGGAACCGCTGGGCGAGATGTGGGGATCGACCCGGCGCCGGACGCGACCGGAAAGCGCCCCTGCGGTCTCAGCCGCGCCGCATGGAGTCGAAAAACTCCGCGTTGTTCTTCGTGGCGCGGACTTTGTCGAGGAGAAATTCCATCGCTTCCAGGTCATCCATGGGATAGAGCAGCTTGCGCAGCACCCACACCTTCTGCAGGATGTCGTGCGGCATGAGCATCTCTTCGCGGCGGGTGCCGGAGC
>JAJXXS010000190.1:1482-12803 GCA_021780975.1 Pseudomonadota bacterium | reverse complement strand
CCCTCGAAATTGCGCAACGCCTTGAACATCTTCACCGCGCTCTCTTCCGTGTAGAAGGTTTCGGCGTTTTCCGCCAGGCCGGGGATGCTGCCCATCATGGCGCGCGAGCCGGTGGCGATCACCAGCACGTCGTAGTCGTAGCTCTTGCCGCTGGCGGCGCTCACCTGGTTCTTGGCAAAGTGGAACTCGGTCACAGGATCCACATGGAATTCGATGCCAGGCTCCAGCAGGCTGGCCTGGTCGCGGTACAGCTCGTCGGGCGTCATGCGTCCCACCGCCACGTAGAGCAGGCCGGGCTGGTACATGTGGCGGTCGGATGCCGACAGCATGACGATGCGCGCCTTGCCGGACTTGAGTTCGCCGTGCAGCCGGCGCGCCAGGTTGTTGGCCAGGATGGTGCCGCCCATGCCGCCGCCCACGATCAAAATCTTCATCTTTGTCTCCTCTTGGTTTGAAAGTCGGCGCTCACATCACGCACCGTTCACTGCCCCATTCCGGGTTATTTGGTCTTGCGCACGAACACGTGCCAGACGCCGTCTTCCTCCCTGGTTTCGATGAACTCGTGGCCCACCTTCTTCACCCATTCCGGAATGTCGCTGGCCGAACCCTTGTCGGTGGACAGTACCTCCAGTTCGTCGCCGACCTCGGCCGCCTTCATGCCGGCGATGAGTTCCATTAACGGGCCGGGACAGAAACTGCCCTTCGCGTCGATAATTTTTTTCGCCATATGGCGTTTCCTCCAATTAAATAGTGCTGCCTGGGTTATCGGTATAGCTGTTTTCGCAGCCGCTTGGCGTCCAGCGGGCGCCCGACATGGCCATCGTTACGCCTGCCCGGTTCATTCATGGACCCTCAGAAAGACCACACCTGCCCGCCCTGGGCATCGGACAGGAACTTGGTGAGGCCCAGCGGCTCGTCGAAATAGGGTTCCAGCCCCTCCTTCTCCACCCCCATGATGTCCATCGCCATGGTGCAGGGGTGGACCCTGGCTCCGCCCAGTTCCACGGCCTGCTCGAACAGGGTGCGGAATAGCGGCGCCTTTTTTTCCTCGAGCAGCTTGCCCATGGGCCCCTCGGCGGGCGGCGCTTCGGTGGAACCCTTGAGGAAATAGCGCAGTGCGTTCATGGAGACGAACACCGTCACCTCCATGCCGCTCACCGCGCCCACCGAGGCCATCATGCCCGCCATCTGCAACTGCTCGCGTAGGCCAGACACCAGGACGATGCTCATTTTTTCCGACATGCGGCGTTCTCCTTGAAAATGCCCCGCCAGCCTCCGACGACGGGGCCGGCTTAATTGGTATAGCCCAGCCGCGTCCTTGTTTTTGGCCCGCCGGGTTGCCCGGAGTAGAAGCCAAAGCCGTGCCTGGATGCAACTTATTGAATTTCAAAGAAAGCAACGAAATCCGACATGACAAAGGTCAGAGATTTACGCCAGATTTGTCAGTCCGGACTCGGAGCTATCTGCCAAGACGCAGAATTATTTGTGATAAGCCCAAGCTGACAAAAAATGTCACTTCAAGCCCTAGTTCGGCAAACCGCGTCGACCCATGCCAACGGAACGGAACGGGAAAAGTCCAGGCCAGTCGAGCGCAACTCCGCGCCCCGCAAGGGATTTCCTAGACGACGACCCCACCGCCACGGCGGTTCCCTAAAGTTGGCACGCCCCCTGCACGTTAATGGGCAAGACACGTCGCTCGTGTTGATAAACCCATTCCACAACAGGAGAAGCAAGCATGAACATGCGTAAAGTCCAACAGGGTTTCACCCTGATCGAATTGATGATCGTGGTCGCGATTATCGGTATTTTGGCGGCGATCGCGATTCCACAATACCAAGATTACGTCACCCGCGCCAAATGGTCTGATGTAATTTCGCAAATGGAACCCGCCAAAATGGCAATCGCTGAATGCCTGCAAAATAACGCCGGCAGCAACGCGAACTGCACAGCATGGGGCACTGGCACTGGGCAACTCGGTATCGCCCAACCGAACATTAATTTCAAAGATGGCACCCAAGCTGCCCTTACGCTTGCAGCAGTTGGAACCACTGGCGCCTCTCTTTCCGTTACCGGCCCTTCTTCATATGGCAATTGCCAGGTTACACAGACCGGCACCTCTAACGGCAACGCTCTTCAATGGTCGTTCGTCAATGCTGGTGGTTGCACCAAAGCTCAAACGGGTGTTGGCACCTAATACCTATGCAGCCATCCAAAGCCCCCGAAATGGGGGCTTTTTTTCGCCCCTTGCTGATCTCTTTGGCTTGGCTAGGCTATCTTATTGCCACAGCAAATTTTTCCTTTACGCGTTTATTCTCCTACGACGAGCAGCGCCTGGGCCAGCTCCTGCTGCTTGCCCTCACTATCCTTCTTTGCGGCGCAAGGCTGCTGAACCAGCCCTTGAGCCGGCTGCGCATGGCGACACGACTATTACTCGCTATCTATTTCGCACTGGGTCTCCTTGCCACCGCACAAGCCGCCCTGCTACGCTGGGCCGGCATGGAATGGGCATTGAATTACCTCCTCTGCTTTGCGCTCCTGACGCTTGCGGGATGCCGCATAGAGGCAGATGAAAAAGCCGACCGCTGGCTGATATTTGGGGTCACGCTCCCCATCCCCGTCTATATCGCGGGCGTTCTGGCGGCTTATCTGGCAGCCCTGGCGGGCAGCGCCCCATACAACCAATGGCTGCTGTTCCACAATTTTTCCAATGCGCGCTTCCTTGGGCAGTGGATGACCTTGACGCTGCCCCTGCTCGCGCTTTTGCCCCAGCTATTCCAGCGCACACTTCACCGCTACGCCGCCTGGAGCCTGCTTGCCACCTGGTGGGCCTTGCTGCTTGCGACGGGCACACGCGGAAGCTTGTTTGGCTTAGCAGGAGGGGCAATTCTTGGCCTCTTGGCGGGGCGAAGTTTTCTTTCGCTGATCAAGACCCAGGTCAAAGGCTTGCTGTTGGGCCTATTAGGGTACGCCGTCTTCTTTCTAGCGGTCCCAAAGATCCTCTGGCATGAACTGCCAAGCATGGGGGCCAGTGACAACTTGGCCAGAGCCGGCCTGAGCGGACGTAACTATCTATGGAGTGAGGCTTGGCATTTCATCGTCGCCCACCCTTGGTTGGGAATCGGCCCCATGCAGTTCGCCGCGCACCCCAATCCTTATGGCGCCCATCCGCACGATTTCATACTCCTGTACGCAGCGGAATGGGGGGTGCCGGCTGCGGTGATTCTGCTCGTCCTTCTGGCACGAGCCTACCTGGGCTGGATTTCCTGCCTCCGGACTGACCGAATCGAGGGCTTTCCCGGGCAGTTGAGCATGGCCTTGCTCTGGTCCATCAGCGCCTGCCTAACCCAGGGTCTAGTGGATGGCACCACCGTGACGCCCTACAGCCAGACACTGCTTGTGGCCCTGGCAGGATGGGGACTTGGCGCACATCTGTCCGCAAGCCCACCCGTTGCTTCGCACAGACTGCTTCCCTACCGATTACTCCGCCTCAGTGCCGTAGCGGCGACTATGTATATTGCCATCGCCGCAATTCCGAGCTTTACGACATTATGGGATCGCGCGTATGTTCCTGGCGTACAGACACCCGTCTACGTCTACCCCAGGTTCTGGTCGGATGGGTGGATACGGCGCAGGCATTAACGGGCTGTTGAAATTCGCATGATCTCGCACTCCCTTCTGACGCAGATGAAAGGGTCGAATGCATAGCAGTGCTGAATTTGCCGCCCCGGTAAGGTTTCAAGGGTAATTTATTAAGCACCATATAGTTATGGCGTCATAAGCGGGGGCCTGTCCGAATTTTTGTGTAAACGGGGTTTCATTTACAGCTGAGGAAGCCGCTCCTCGAACTGGATGGTAAATCGAGTCAGGGCGGCTTTCCAATCCCGGATCGGCATGGTCCATTTCTGGCTGATGTTGCGTAGCGCCAGGTAGAAGAGCTTCAGCAATGCCTCGTCGCTGGGGAACGAGCCGCGGTTCTTGGTCAGCTTCCGCAGGCTCATGTTCACCGACTCGATGGCGTTGGTCGTGTAGATGACCTTCCGGATCTCCGGCGGGTAGTCGAAGAACGGGATCAACCTGGCCCAGTTGCGCCGCCAGGACTGGCCGATGGGCAGGTACTCCGCATCCCACTTCGCCTCAAACTCACCCAGCCGCTGCTCGGCCTCGTCGGCGGTGGCGGACTGGTAGATGCGCTTCAGATCGGCCGCCACCTCGGGGCGGCGCTTCCAGGACACGTAATTCAGGCTGTGCCGCACCATGTGCACGATGCACAGCTGCACGGCAGCCAGGGGGAAGACAGCCTCGATGGCTTCGGGGAAGCCCTTCAGGCCGTCTACGCAGGCGATGAAGATGTCTTGTACCCCCCGGTTCCTGAGTTCGGTGACCACCTGCAGCCAGAACTTGGCTCCCTCGGTCTGGGCCAGCCACATCCCCAGTACCTCCTTCTCGCCGGCCAGGGTGACGCCGATCGCCAAATAGACCGCTTTCACCCGCACCGCGCCTTCGCGCACCTTCACGTGGATACAGTCGAGATAGATGATCGGATAAACCGGATCGAGTGGTCGTGCCTGCCAAGCTTTGACATCTTCGGCCACGGCGTCGGTGATCGAGGAGATCAGGCTGGGCGAAACCTCGGCGCCGTATATCTCCTCTAGGTGGCTCTGAATCTCCGAACCGTCATGCCTCGGGCATACAGCGAGATGACCTTGTCATCGAACCCAGTCCAGCGGGTCTGGTGTTTGGGGATCAGCTGCGGCTCGAAGGTGCCGTGGCGGTCGCGGGGAATCTCGATGGGCAATTCACCGAATTCGCCCTTGAGGGTCTTCCGGCTCTTGCCATTGCGGGTGTTGCCGGTGGCATTGACCACCGCCTCGTGCTTGCCGTGCCCCAGGTGCTCAGCCATCTCGGCATCCAGCGCCTTCTCGACCAAGAGCTTGGTCAACTGCTTGAGCAGTCCGTTCTCGCCGATCAGGTCTTCGGGCTTCTGGTAGTCAGCCAGCAGGCTGGCCAGCAAGGCATCAGGTACATCGTGCTTCTTCGTGTTCATTGTGTCTCCGGACAAGTCGGCAGTTTCCTGCCAATAGTCCGTTTACACAAAATTCAGTACACGCCCATAAGCGGGAAATCTCAGCCCCTTAGATTGCCCTTAGCGCCGTTCCGCGGCGCTGAAACCGTCAATCTAAACCCGCTTAGGAGTATCCATGCGACGCAGCGCTCTTTCCGATTTCGCCCGCAAACTGCCCCTGGCTCTTGCCATGGGCGCAGCCCTGCAGGTGCCTATGGCCGCCGCGCAAGCCGACGACACTGCCACCGCCACCCCGATCAAGCACGTGGTCGTGATCTTCCAGGAGAACGTGTCCTTCGACCACTACTTCGCCACCTACCCGATGCCCGCCAACCCGGCCGGTGAACCCAAGTTCGTGGCCATGCACGGCACGCCCACGGTCAACGGCCTCACCCAATACCTGCGCGAGCACAACCCCAACGCCGCCCAGCCTTTCCGTCTGGATCGTTCGCAGGCCATGACCTGCGACATGGATCATGAGTACACCGCCGAGCAGAAGGCCTTCAATGGCGGACTCATGGACAAGTTCGTGGAGAGCACCGGCGCGAACTACAACAACTGCGATCCCACGCAGGTCATGGGCTATTACGACGGCAACACCGTCACCGCGCTGTGGAACTATGCCCAGCACTACGCCATGAGCGACAACTCTTACGGCACCACGTTCGGCCCCTCCTCGCCAGGCGCGATCAACCTGGTGCCTGGCCAGACCCACGGCGCCTCACCGGAGAACCTCGGTGACGTGGTGGTCAACGGCACCGACATCAGCGACGCCGATCCCGGTTATGACGATTGTTCCAGCGGCAAGACCTTCACCATGTCCGGCACCAACGTGGGCGACATGCTCAACGCGCGCCACATCACCTGGTGCTGGTTCCAGGGCGGCTTCCGTCCCACCGGCACGAGCAATGGCAAGGCCGTGTGTGGCGCCAGCAGCAAGAACATCGCCGGCGCATCCGTCGGGGATTACAGCGCCCACCATGAGCCGTTCCAGTACTATGCTTCCACGTCCAACCCGCACCATCTGGCGCCCAGCTCTGTGGCGATGATCGGCCGCACGGACCAGGCCAACCACCAGTATGACCTGCAGGACTTCTGGGCGGCGGCCGACAGCGGCCACCTGCCCGCGGTGAGCTTCCTCGAGGCCAAGCGCTACCAGGACGGCCACGCCGGCTACTCCGATCCTCTGGACGAGCAGACCTTCCTGGTGCAGACCATTAACCATCTGCAGAAGCTGCCCGACTGGAAGAACACGGTCGTCATCATCTCCTATGACGATTCCGACGGCTGGTACGACCACGTGATGAGCCCCATCGTCAACCAGTCCGGCGATCCCTCCTACGATGTCCTGAATGGTTCCGGCCTGTGCGGCCAGACCGCGTCCGGCGCGCCCTCGGATCAGTGCGGCTACGGCCCGCGCCTGCCGCTCATGGTGATCTCCCCGTGGGCCAGGAAGAACTTCGTCGATCACCACGTCACCGACCAGTCCTCCATCCTGCGCTTCATCGAGGACAACTGGAACCTGGGACGCGTCGGCGGCGGTTCCTTCGACGCCAAGGCGGGCTCCCTGGAAGGCATGTTCGACTTCCATCGCGCCCCGCGCATGACTCCGGTGATCCTCGATCCTTCCACCGGCGCATCTGTCGGCGGCGGCCACGACGCAGACGACGGCAATCACTCCTGAGTCGTCGACCATGCAACGGAAGGGCGCCCTCGGGCGCCCTTTCTGTTTCCAGGCGGGGACGCAGGGCGCAAAATCAGCCGAGCCAAGACAGCGCGGCGAAATATTCGAACGCCTTATTTGGCCTTCTGCACCGCTGCGCAGGAACCTGGACGGGGCGGACTGGTCTGGGTTGTTTTTGGCCACGAAGAAGGGGCTCTGGAAATGACTGCATTATGGGTGGACATGGCCGACGGCCTGCGTGGCTACTACGCGCGGCCGGAGAGCGCGGGACCACATCCCGCGGTGCTTGTTTTCATTGAAGCATTTGGCGTCAACGGCCACTTCGAGGAACTCGCCGGACGCCTGGCCGGGCAGGGCTACTGCGCCCTGGTGCCGGACATCTATCACGGCAAGACCTACAGCTACGATGACACGCCGAATGCCATCGGCCATCTCAAAACGCTGCGCGACGACACCGTCATGGCGGAAGCGGGACAGGCGCTCGACTGGCTTGCCTGTCAGGGCGAAGTGGCCCAAGAAAAAACGGCCGTGCTCGGCTTCTGCATGGGAGGCCGCCTCGCCTTCCTCGCCAACGCCGCGCACGCGCGCCGCCTCAAGGCGGCGGTGGCGTTTTACGGGGGCGGCATTGCGCCGGAAAAAGATGCCGCCGGACGGCTGCCGCTGCTGGACAGGATCCCCGCCATGCAGGCCCCGCTTCTGCTACTCTACGGGGCCAAGGATGGCTCCATCCTTCCCGGAGAGCACGGCCGCATCGCCGCGGCGCTGTCTACCGCCAACAAGACCTATAGCCTGTGCGTATTCCCCGACGCGGGCCACGGCTTTTTCTGCGACCAGCGCAAGAGCTATCATGCCGATGCTGCGGCACGCGCCTGGACCTTGGCGCTGGAACATCTGCACGCCCACCTTTCCTGACCATTGCCGACCATGACCCCCCTGCTATTCGCCCCCCTCAAGCTGCGCGGCCTGGACATCCGCAACCGTATTTTCGTCTCGCCCATGTGCCAGTATTCCTGCCGCGATGGTCTGGCGAACGACTGGCACTTGGTGCATCTGGGCGCGCGCGCGGTGGGGGGCGCGGGCCTCGTCATGGCGGAGGCCACCGCCGTGACACCGGAAGGACGCATCAGCCCGGAAGACCTTGGCCTCTGGAGCGATACCCACGCCGAAGCGCTGCAGCCGATCACCGACTTCATACGCGCGCAGGGGGCAACGCCGGCGATCCAGTTGGCGCACGCCGGCCGCAAGGCTTCCTGCGCGTCGCCCTGGAAGGGCGGCAAGGCCCTTGCGCCCGGGGAAGGCGCCTGGACGACGCTCGCGCCCAGCGCTCTGCCGTTCGGCCATTTCCCGCCCCCGCGCGCGCTGGAACGCGAGGAACTGCCGGCATTGGTGGAGGCTTTCCGCGCCGCAGCGCTGCGTGCCTTGGAAGCCGGCTTCGAGGTCGTGGAAATCCACATGGCCCATGGCTACCTGCTGCACAATTTCCTCTCGCCTTTGAGCAACGCGCGCTCCGACGAATACGGCGGTGCCCTGCAGAACCGCGCCCGCCTCCCCCTGGAGGTGGTGCATGCCGTGCGCTCCGTGTGGCCGGAACGCCTGCCCCTGATGGTGCGCATCTCCGCGACCGACTGGAAGGACGGCGGATGGGATCTTGAGCAGTCGGTGCAGCTGGCCCGCTGGCTCAAGGAAGCCGGCGCGGACATGATCGACTGCTCCAGCGGCGGCTTGGCCGCCGATGCGCAGATACCGGCGCGGCCAGGCTACCAGGTGCCCTTCGCCGCCGCGATCCGGCGCGATGCGGGAATCGCCACCGCCGCCGTGGGCCTGATCACGGAAGCCGTGCAGGCGGAACAGATTCTCGCCAACGGCGAAGCGGATGCCGTCGCCATCGCGCGCGCTTCCCTGCGCGACCCGCACTGGCCGCTGCGCGCGGCGGCGCTGCTGCATGCGGATATCCCTTGGCCCGTACAGTACGAGCGCAGCAAGCCAATGTTTTGAAAGAAATATTTTTTCAGGAAACTATTTTGGGCCGGCACCCCTAAAGTTTCCCCCCAGCGTTCCGCAAAAGTAGATACGACGCAGTGGGCGCAGTCCCGCTGCGGGCATCCGATCAGGGCAAACCCGTCGCGAGGCGGGGACGCAAAATCACCGATCTCGACGCAAGGCGGTTCTACGTCGAGACAGCGGGATCGCCGGAATCACCGTGTGCGCGCCCTGTTCCATGCCTTGTATGGAGAGCCGTGGCAATGGAGCGCGACATGTCTGAACCCAACGTGGTCAATCTCAACGAGTTCGGTAGCGGCCGGCGGCGGTCGCGCGCGGAGGCGCTCGTGCTCCTGAACGAGTGCCGCAACCGCCTGGTGGAGGGCGTCAGCCGACTGCTCACCCGCCAGGCCGAGGCCATGGAAAATGTGCTTCTCAGCATGGCCGAACGTTCTCCGCTCCTGGAAACCCGCAACCTCTATTACGCCGCCCAGAGCACGCTCAACCACCGCGCCAACGAGACCTTTATTGCCTGCAAGCAAGCCTACCTGCAGGCCTTCGACGGCGCTGTCCTGGCCTCGGAAAATACGCGCGCCGCGAAGGGTGAGTCCGAGCTCTCGCTCATGGACGATACGGATTTCGAGGCCGCCCTTGCCGTCAACAAGGCAGCCACGCGCCTGCGCTACAACAGCGCGGAGGAACTGGTTGCCCTCGATGTGCGCGTAGGCAATCTGCTCAACCGGCCGCAGCTGGCCGAGGAGGAAAACCCGCTCGGCACCAAGGCGCTCTGCCAGTCCTGGCTCGACGGTCTGGGAAACTTGGGGCTCGACATCAAGGTGCGCCTCATCCTGCTCAATCAGTTCGACCTCGCGCTCAACCAGGAACTGGCCGGCATCTACCAGGACATCAACCACTATCTCGCGGACAAGGGGGTGTTGACAGATATCCGCGCCAGCCAGCCGACGCGTAAAGGCGCCGGCGGCAGCGAGCGGACCAGCGGCAACGAGGCCGACGAATTCGTCAAACTGTTCGAGCATGCCGCCGCGAACGGCGGCATGCCGCTGGCCGGCGCCCTGCCGGTGGCAGGCACGCGTGGCACCGCCGGGGCTGTCGGCTGGGGCTATCCCGCCGCCGGTGGCAGCGATGGCCTGGGCGTGGGCATGGTGGAGGCTCTGGGCCGCCTGCAAGCGGGCGGGCTGGCGCTGCCGGGGGGCGGCTCTTTCGAGTTGAGCCTGCCTGCGAACGGCTTCGGCAACGTGCTGCGCGAGCTGCAGCAAAGCCCAGTAATGCAGGCCGCCTCGCAGTTGGATGCGGTGATCATCGATGCGGTCGCCATGCTGTTCGATTTCATCTTCGACGACGACGGCATCCCGGATGGCCTGAAGAGCCTGGTGGCACGCCTGCAGGTCCCGGTGCTCAAGGTCGCGCTCATCGACCGGGGGTTTTTCGGCAAAAAGCAGCACCCCGCACGCCAGCTCCTGGACAAGATTTCCCATCTCGCATCGGATCTCCCGCCGGTGGTGGAAGGCAAGCACCCCCTCATCATCGAGATCGAGACCGTCATCAACCGGATATTGCGCGATTTTGATTCCGATTTCGCGGTATTCGAGGACGCCTGCGCCCAACTGGATCTCCTGGCCGGGCAGCGGGAAGCCCGCGTCGAGGCGGAAATTGCGCCACAGGTCCGGGAACTGGAACGCGAGGAAAGGTCAGAAATTGCCCCCCAGGTGGCGCACGACCAGATATCACGCGCCTTGGTCGATCAACAGGTACCTTTCGCCCTCAGCCAGTTTCTCTACGGCTACTGGGCAGTGGCCCTGACGCAGAGCTATACCGGCCACGGCGAAGCCAGTCCCATCTTCATTTCCCGCATGGAAACCATGCGGGAGCTGATCTGGAGCGTGCAAAGCAAGACCGACATGGATGCGCGCCTGATGCTGGTGCGTATCCTTCCCGGCCTGCTCAAGCGCCTGCGCGAGGGCCTGGCCGACACGGACATGCCGCACGCCGAGATGGAGCGATTTTTTGCCGACCTGGTGATTTTCCACGCCAATGCCGTGCGCTCCATGAACCATCCGTTGCCCCTGCCCGAGACGGAGGCACAGGCCGCCCTGGCGCCGCCGCCACCGCCACCGGCCGTTGTCGCGGCGGAGCCGGAAGACGAGGTGGAAGATCAATACACGCAGATGGCGCGCGATCTCAACAAGGGCGACTGGGTGGAATTCCATTATGACGACGGCACCTTCCGCTGGGCGCGCCTAGGCTGGACCGGCAGCATGAAGGGCATATACCTTTTCACGGACCAGGACGGCCTCAACACCTTTTCCATCAACGTTCACCGCCTGGCCGAGAAGCTGCGCAACGGCAACGCCCAGATAGTCCAGCGCAAGCCGATCACGGAAAGCGCTTTTGGCAAGCTGCTGGGATTTTTCCGCCAGAAAGTATCCCCGGCCTGATAGCATGCCGGCATGCGCGCCGGCAGCTTCGCCCAACAACTCATCGCCTGGCAGAAAGACCACGGCCGCCGCGACCTTCCCTGGCAAGGTCGCGGCGTGTATGCGACCTGGGTATCGGAGATCATGCTCCAGCAAACCC
>JAJXXS010000190.1:0-1472 GCA_021780975.1 Pseudomonadota bacterium | reverse complement strand
CGCACGCTTTCCTGACGTGGCTGCCCTGGCTGCCGCTTCCCTGGACGACGTCCTCGGTCACTGGAGCGGTCTCGGTTATTACACCCGCGCACGCAATCTGCACCGCGCCGCGCGCATCATCGCGGAGGAGCACGGCGGCGCTTTTCCCGAGGACTACGAGCGCATTCGTGCCCTTCCCGGGATAGGCCGCTCCACTGCCGGGGCCATCTGCGCGCTGGCCTTCGGCCAGCCGTGCGCCATCCTCGACGGCAATGCGAAACGGGTGCTTGCGCGCCACTTCGCCATTCCCGGCTGGCCGGGCGAACCCAGTACCGAACGCACGCTCTGGCAGCGCGCGCAAGCCGAAGTGCCTGCCACCGAGGCGGCGACCTACACGCAGGCACTCATGGACCTGGGCGCCACCACTTGCCTGCGGGCAAACCCCCGCTGCGCCTGCTGCCCGGTGGCGGCAGGCTGTGCCGCGCATCGGGCCGGCCGCACGGAAGATTACCCAGCCCCCCGCCCCGCCCGCGCAGTGCCGCAAAAAACAGCGACCTGGCTGGTCTGCATGCATGGGCAGGACGTGCTGCTGGAAAAGCGTCCGCCGAGCGGTTTATGGGGTGGGATGTGGGGTTTTCCCGAGGGTTTTGGCGATACGCGGGAGGCCGCCCGGACCCTGCTGGGACGGCACCCCGATGCGGTCGAACCTCTGCCGGGAGTCACGCATGCCTTCACCCATTTCCGCCTGCTGGTGAGCCCGGTGCGGCTCGAATACGCGCAACCGCCGAAGCTCGCGGGGGAGGGACGCTGGGTGTGGCTCAGCCTCTTGGAGATGGACGCTGCACCGCTGCCCAAACCGGTGAGGAGCTTGCTGGAAATCCTCCGCTCCCGGCATGCAAGTGCCCACAGTTGACGCACTCCGTGCGCCGCCCTTCCCTTGGGCAGGAGTGTGACTGGACGGCTGGAGCGGGTGAAGGGAATCGAACCCTCGTATGAAGCTTGGGAAGCTTCCGTTCTACCATTGAACTACACCCGCATGTTAGACTGCGCGCAAGCCTTGCGCTTGCAAGGCACGCATCTTACTGGAATTCCCCGCTCCCATGAAGTCATTGAGCCTGACCATCAACGGCGAGCCCCGGTCTTTTCCCGCGCCCTTGACCCTGGCGGGCCTGGTGGAAACGCTGGAACTGGCCGGCAAGCGTGTCGCCATAGAACGCAACGGGGAGATCGTGCCCCGCAGCACCTACCCGCAGACGTTGCTCGCTGACGGCGACAAGCTGGAGGTCGTCGTCGCGGTGGGTGGTGGCTGAGGGCGTTTCCATCTCCTGCCCCTGCAGACACAACTGCGCCGATCAACCTTTACGCTGAGTAGAATTTCCTATGGAACCTCTGGTCATCGCCGGCAAGCCCTACGCTTCCCGCCTTCTCGTGGGCACGGGCAAATACAAGGACTTCGACGAAACCCGCCGCGCGGTGGAAGCCTCGGGCGCGGA
>JAJXXS010000320.1 GCA_021780975.1 Pseudomonadota bacterium | reverse complement strand
GGATGTCGCCGCCTTCCCCCGCAGTAGCCCGGCTTCCGCGAGAACCACGGGAGCGGCGCAGATCGCCGCGACATACTTACCCCGGGCGGCCATGCGCTGCAGCAATTGCCTCAGGCGCATGTCCTGGCCGAGATGGCTCGCCCCAGGCATGCCGCCGGGCAATACCACCATGTCGAAGTCCGCCTGTAGCACCGCCTCCAGGGTGGTATCCGGCACCAGTTGGACACCACGGCTGCCCTTGACGACCCCCGGCACCAGACCGGCGGTCAACACGTTGATTCCTCCGCGGCGCAGCACATCGACGATCGTCACCGCCTCAATCTCTTCGCAACCTTGCGCAAGCGGAACCAGCACCGTAGTCATGACGCCATCTACTCTCGAAAATTGCCGAACTGCAAGGGGTAATCAGTGATGCTCTTCTTCACCAGGGAGATGGCCTCCTGCAGGGTATCGCGCTTGGCGCCAGACACTCGTACGGCCTCGCCTTGGATGCTCACCTGCACCTTGAGCTTGGAATCCTTCAGGAGCTTGACGATCTTCTTCGCGCGCTCGCTGTCCACACCTGTCTTGACCGTGACCTGCCGCCGAACCTTGTTGCCGGTAATCTTTTCCACTTTGCCCAGCTCCAGACATTTGATGTCGACAGCGCGTTTTGCCAGGCGGCCATTGAGAACGTCCTGCACCTGATCCAGCTTGAACTCATCGTCCGCATAAACGGTAAGCCCATAACCGCTCTGTTCCACGCGGGCATCGGAACCCTTGAAATCAAAGCGGTTGGCCACTTCCTTGTTGGCCTGGTCCACGGCGTTGCGTACTTCCTGCTGATCGACTTCGGAAACAATGTCAAAGGAGGGCATGGTTATTCCTCAAGACAGCAACTGCAAGCTCTTGACCTCAACCGGGAGCCCGGTGCGGTCGTCAAATTCGGCCGCCGCTTCTATCGCCTTGCGGGCGATGGCCTCGGCGCTCAACGGCGTGTCATAAAGCGCATACAAGGCGCCCAAAGCCAGCTCCGCCCCGCTTCCATAGGCATAGAAGCGCGCAAACTCCTGTACCGAACGATGTTCGGCCACCCCAAAAATGCCGCGCGGATTGGCGATCAGCACGTCGATCTGGCTCGACTCCAGGTCATCCTCCTTGTCCTCTCCTGCCTGGAGAAAGTACTGCTCCTTAAGCGCCGCATGCAACGCCTGCCAGGTACGGAATATGGTGTGCACGTTGCTTAAATCCGGCGCCGCATCGGCGTGGGAAAAATAATCGCGCAGAATAAGCAGAAAGGTGCTGTAACCAGTGACGGCGACAAGACTGTCCCCCACATGAAGAATCTTGCCATGGTTGACGACGTACTTGGCGGATTCCTTGAGCGACCCCCATTTGGTCAGCGTATCCGCGGCAAGCGCGGCGATCCCGTCCTTCTTAACGACGACCAGGGTTGTCATGTTCGCCTCCTGCCGCAGCTGACGTCCTGTCTGCCCTCATTTCACCTCCTCGCCTCCTGCATCGCTTGGCGCGGCAGCAGCAAATCTGCCCGCAAGAATGATTCCCGCCCCGTCGTCAGAGGAGCACCATATTGTCGCGATGGATCAACTCCGCCTCGTCGACATAACCCAGGATGGATTCTATGCGCGCGCTGGACTGCCCCGCGATGCGGCGGACCTCCGCGGCGCTGTAATTGACCAGGCCGCGCGCAATTTCCGCTCCCGCAGGATCCAGACAGGCCACCACTTCGCCACGCTCAAACTCCCCCGCCACATCATGCACTCCCACGGGCAGAAGGCTTTTTCCCTCCTCGCGCAGGGCGCGCACGGCGCCGGCATCGACCTGCAAGCGTCCGCGCACCTGCAGATGGTCAGCCAGCCATTTCTTGCGTGCTGCCATGGGCGGAGACACCGCACTCAACTGCGTGCCTATCATTTCCCCCTGGGCAAGCCTGAGCAGAACGTTGTCCACGCGTCCGGATGCAATGACCGTGTGCGCGCCTGAACGCGCCGCCCGCTTGGCGGCAAGCACCTTGGTGAGCATGCCGCCGGTACCTACGCTGCTCCCGGCGCCGCCCGCCATGCGTTCCAAGTCCATGTCGCCCGCATGGGCGTGGGTGATCAGTTTTGCCTCCGGGTCGCGCCGCGGATCGGCACTGTAGAGCCCCTGCTGGTCCGTGAGTATGACGAGGCAGTCCGCCTCTATGAGATTGGTCACCAAGGCGCCCAGCGTGTCATTGTCGCCGAGGCGGATTTCGTCGATGGCCACGGTGTCGTTTTCGTTGACAATCGGCAGCACGCGCAGGTCAAGCAGGGTCTTGAGCGTCGTGCGGGCGTTGAGATAGCGGGTGCGGTGCGCCATGTCCTCGTGAGTGAGGAGAATCTGCGCAGTATGCAAACCGTGGGTGGCGAAGATGCGCTCATAGGCCTCGACCAGGCCCATCTGGCCCACCGCGGCGGCAGCCTGAAGCTCATTGACGGCTTTCGGACGCCTGTTCCAGCCCAGGCGCTGCAAGCCCTCGGCAATCGCGCCGCTGGACACCAGCACGACTTGCTTGCCGTCCTCCATGAGCGCCGCAATCTGCCTCGCCCACCCAGACAAGGCTTGATGATCCAGCCCGCGGCCCTCTGCGGTGACCAGGGAACTGCCCACCTTCACCACCAGGCGGCGTGCGCCGCCGACCACCGAAAGCCCGGCGTGCGTCACCAGCCATGTCCTTTCTGCAGGTTGTCAAAAGCCTGCGCCGGACTGGCCACCGCATTGCCATCGGGGCAGAAGGCGTCGTCCATTAGGGCGCGGCGGTAGCTATACGGCGAGCGCTGCTGAATGGGGCGCCATACCGGGTCACGCACCGGTTGCCACTTGCCCGCCACGCCTATGGCGTAAATCTTGTATTCCTGCGCGGGACAACGGATGCCTTCGTAGCTGACATTGACCGCGTTCTGCGCAGAGGTGACCACCACGGCGTAACGCACGAGGCCGCCCGGTTCTACACTGACAGACGCTTTATCGAGGGCGTAATGGAAGGCGCTTAGCGACGAAACCGAGAACGGAAGAAGGTCCGCTGCATCTGGGTAGGCCGGCAGGCTGACGGCATTTTCCACCCACGGTTTGTCCCCCTGCAGGGCGCCGGGGGGAATGATCTCGCCCCACTCGGCAAATGCAGGCGTTGCGGCAAGCAGCAGGGAAAA
>JAJXXS010000140.1 GCA_021780975.1 Pseudomonadota bacterium | reverse complement strand
GAGTTGCTCACCGCCAGCAGGGGGCACATGCCGAGGAGCTGGACCAGGCCGGTGTTCTGCTTCCACAAGCCGTTGCGGGCGATGGAGAGAAATTCGCTGCGTGTCATGATCTGCGTTCGTTTCCTGGGATGGCGTAGAGTTCCCGGCGATGCTGGGCCAGGTATTGCAGGGCGTTGTGCACCGCCGCCACCACGGCGCGCGGGGTGATGGTGGCGCCGGTGACGTAGGTGAATATACCGCCATCCTTACGTACCTGCCAGCCTGCCGCTTCCGGCGCGGCGAGGGATTTTCCGTTGAACTGGTCGATCCAGTCGCCGTGGGATTTTTCGATGTAGTCCCCCAGACCAGGGGTTTCGTGGCTTTCGGTCACGCGCACGCCCAGCACGCGGCCCTGCGCGTCCACACCCATGAGCAGTTTGATGGGCCCGCCGTAACCCTCCGGGGCGATGAAGCTGAGCACCACGCCGATGACTCGACCATGGCGGCGCGCTATCCAGGCGTTCGCCGGCTGCTTGCTGCCGAGACGCGGATCGGGTGGCAAGGTGATGCGCGATTCCACCAGATTGTTGTCGTAGAGACGGGCGGGCATGACCTGGTTGAGGAGCTGCAGTTCCTCCGCCTCCTGATTTTGGGCGATGGTGTGGTGTGCGGCACGGTAGGTGCCTGCCAGCAGGGCGGTGCCGGCGAGCGCGAACAGGCTCATCACCACAGCGTTGCGCAGGGCATTCTTGCGCGCCCCCCTCATGTGCCGCCCCTGCCGTGGCCGAACACTTTGGGCTGGGTATGCGCGTCGATGAGGGGAACACAGATGTTCATGAGCAGGATGGAGAAGGCGACCCCGTCCGGATAGCCACCGAGCACGCGGATGAGCACGGTGAGGAATCCGGCGCTGGCGCCGAAGATGAGCTTGCCGCGCGGCGTGGTGGCGCCGGTGACGGGGTCGGTGGCGATGAAGAAGGCGGCCAGCATGGTGCTGGGGGCGGCGAGATGAAACCACGGGCTGGCGTAGTGATCGACGTCGTAGACGTGGAAAGCGCCGGCCGTCAGCCAGACCCCGGCGAGGTAGGCGAGCGGCACGTGCCAGGTGAAGACAGCGAGCGCGAGCAGCAGCAGGCCGCCCAGCAGGTAGGCCGCGGCGACCATCTCGAAGCCCCTGCCGCCGAAATGTCCGAACAGCGGCTGGCGCAGGATTTCAGAGAGCGTGTGGTCCTGCTTGAGCTGGGTGCGCAGGGTGTCGAGCGGCGTGGCGGAGGTGATCGCATCCAGCTTCAGGCCTGCCGGCAGGTGGCCGGCGAAGATGTATTGCACGCTCTCCGCCATGCCGAGATGCGCATGGGCCAGTGCCAGCGGTGCCGGCCACTGCGTCATGAGGGCGGGAAAGGAGATCAGCAGGCCGGCGTAGCCCACCATGGCGGGGTTGAACACGTTTTGTCCCAGGCCACCGTAGAGATGCTTGGCCACGACGATGGCGAGCAGGCACCCGGTAAGCGTAAGCCACCAGGGGGACAGCGCCGGCATGGAGAGGGCGAGGAGCCAGCCCGTGAGCACAGCGCTCAGGTCGGTCGCGAAAGGCCGCACGGGGTAACCACGCAGCTTGAGCATGATGGCCTCCAGAGCAGCGCATGCGAATGCCGCCCAGGCCACGTTGACGAGGATGGCGGGGCCGAACAGCCAGGCATAGAGGAGCGTTGCCGGCAAAAGCCCGAGAAGGACGTAGCCCATGATGCGGGTGACGGAGCGGGCAGGGGGCAGGATGTGGGGGGAGACGGCCATCAGGAAGATTCGGCAGAAGAAGAGTCGGCGCCAGCTGGTGCGGCCGCCGCCTGCCTGGCCTGCACACGGGCGAGCGTTTCCGCCACCAGGGCCTTGCGCGCGGCCGCTTCCGCGCTGTCCGGCGGCACGGTGGCCTGGGCCTTTTTCAGCGGAGCCTTGGCGGCCAGGCGTTCGGCCCTTTCCGTCTTTTCGCGTTCCAGGCGCGTCAGGCGGAACTCGTGGCGGCGGCGCGCGAGGTCGGCGGCATTTTTTTCCTGCTCGCGCGCCCAGATCTCGCTCTTGGCATAGCGGTAGAAATCCACCAGAGGCAGGTGGCTGGGGCAGACATAGTTGCAGCAGCCGCACTCGATGCAGTCGAACAGGTGGTACTCCTGTGCCTTGCCGAAGTTATGCGCGCGTGCGAACCAGTACAGATCCTGCGGTTGCAAACGCGCCGGGCACGCACGTGCGCAGGCCCCGCAACGGATGCAGGGCATCGCCGGAGGCAGGGCGGGGAAGAGCTGCGGCGATTTCACCAGCAGGCAGTTGGCGGACTTGACCACCGGCGCCGCCGTATCCCTGATGTCGAATCCCATCATGGGACCGCCCATGATGACGCCATGCGCGTCAGGTTTTTGGCCTGCCAGTTGCAGCAGTTCGGCAACGGGCGTGCCGAGCAGCACCTCGAGATTTTGCGGGTGCTCGACGGCACCGGTGACGGTGACGATGCGGGAGATGAGCGGCTCGCCGTATCGCACGGCCCGCGCCAGGGCGTAGGCGGTGCCGACGTTGAAGCATTGGACGCCGATATCGGTGGAGCGCCCGCCGGTAGGCGCCTCCTTCCCCGTAAGCACTTGGACGAGCTGCTTGGCGCCGCCGCCGGGATAAAGTGTGGGGACGGCGATGACTTCCAGCGGGAAGTCGACGCTGCGCGCGGCAACTTGCAGGGCAGCGAGGGCCTCCGGCTTGTTGTCCTCCACGCCTACGAGGATTTCCGTGGAGCGCAGCAGTGCGGCCATGATGCGTGCGCCGGCCAGCACGTCCTGCGCGCGCTCGCGCATGAGGCGGTCGTCGCAGGTGATCCAGGGCTCGCATTCGGCGCCGTTGATGACCAGGGTGGGAATCTTCGCGGGGGTGCCCGGGTTGAGCTTGATGAAGCTGGGGAACACCGCGCCGCCGAGGCCCGCCAGGCCAAGATCGCGCAAGCGGTTGCGCACGTAGCTCGCGTCCATGCGCTCGTAGTCGAGCGGAGTGCGCTCGATCCAGCGCTCCTCTCCGTCGGCTTCGAGCACCACGCAGAGATCGTCGAGGCCGGAGGGATGAGCCACGGGACGCGGCTCGATGGCGACGATCACTCCCGAGGTGGAGGCATGGATCGCCGTGGAGACGTAACCTTCGGCGCGGCCGATCTGCTGGCCTTTGAGCACCTTGTCCCCGACCGCCACACAG
>JAJXXS010000229.1 GCA_021780975.1 Pseudomonadota bacterium | reverse complement strand
CAGCGGCCGCGCGAGTTCCATGGCCTGGTTGTACCCGCGCGCCGCGAGCCGCGCCGGGTGCAGCGGCAGGGGCAGAATGGCATCCACGGCAGCGCCCTCCAGGACGCCCGCAAGGCAGTCTGCCAGGAGCGGGGCAAGGCTTAGGTCGCCGCGGTATTTGAGCGCACCGACCAGACCGTCGACAGGAAAATCATAATGCAGTGCACTGCGCGTGCACTGCCACGCCGGTGGGTGGCTCAGGCAGGCGCCGCAGATCTGCCCGTCCTCGCTGGGGAGGGCGCATATCGGGCAGCGTGGTGCCGGCAGCCAGGGCAGGTCCGCGCGGCAATGCGGGCACAGGCCGATGCCGCGTGCCGCGCCGCCGCACAGGCGGCAGCGGTGGGGCAGGCGGCGCAGCAGCTGGCGCTTAAATAATTGTCTGCCGTTCAATTTTTGATGGTCAAATTGTTTACAGCCAGCGGAAGCGGCGGCCATAATGCGGCTTTTAGGCTTGCTTTCGCCCATGTCATCTCAGCGCGTCATCAGCGCGGATTCAGCCAAATTTGCGGCGCGCATTTTCAATATCGGCACCGTGGCGTCCATCCTGATTCCTTTTCTGCTCATGCTGTGGATCGGCGTATCCATGTTCGTCTACGCTTCCGTGGCGCATCACCCCAATCCGCGTACGGTGTATTACAACCGCTGGGCGGGGTACAGATTCTACGGCGCCGTGGGAGGCCTGGTGGTGATCGGCCCTGCGTTGTACGAGCTGGGCAAACATATTTTCGTGCGCGGCGACCTGAGCCATTGGGGCAACGTCATGTCTGTTGCACTGATCTGGGGAATCCTGGTCGTCGCCGTGGTTCCCTGGACACTTTGGGACATCTGGCGCGCGGGGCAGGAAGAATGGCAAGACGTGGTGTTGCAGGAGTCCGAACATGAGTGAATCCATCCTTTCCGCCACCGCGGTGGCGGCGCTTTTCGAGTTGCCTTTTGCCGACCTGCTCTATCAGGCGCAGACGGTCCACCGCGCGCACTTCGATCCCAACCGCGTGCAGTTGTCCACCCTGCTGTCGATCAAGACCGGGGGTTGTCCCGAGGATTGCGGATATTGCCCGCAGTCGCGCCGACATGGTACCGCAGTGGCCGACGAGCCCATCATGGACCTGGACTCCGTGCTGGAGGCGGCCCGACGCGCGCGCGCAGCGGGCGCCACCCGTTTCTGCATGGGTGCGGCGTGGCGCGGGCCCAAGCAGAAAGATCTCGACCCTGTGCTGGCGATGGTGCGGGCGGTCAAGGCGCTGGGGCTGGAAACCTGCGCCACGCTGGGCCTGCTGCGGGACGGCCAGGCCGAGCAGCTCAAGGGTGCCGGGCTGGACTATTACAACCATAACCTGGATACCGCGCCCGAGTTCTATGGAGAGGTCATCACCACGCGCGATTACCAGGATCGCCTGGATACCCTCGGACGTGTGCGGGGGGCCGGCCTGAATGTATGCTGCGGCGGCATTGTCGGCATGGGTGAATCGCGTCTTCAGCGTGCCGGCCTGATCGCTCAGCTTGCCGCCTTGGATCCCCAGCCGGAGTCGGTGCCCATCAACATGCTGGTGCGGGTGGAGGGGACGCCCCTGGAAGAGGCGTCGTCGCTCGATCCACTGGAGTTCGTGCGCACCGTCGCCGTGGCGCGTATCTGCCTGCCGAAGAGCCATGTGCGCTTGTCGGCGGGGCGCGAAGCGATGAGCGACGAACTGCAGGCCTTGTGTTTTCTCGCCGGTGCCAATTCGATCTTCTACGGCGACAAGCTCCTGACCACGGGAAACCCGGAAGCTGACAGGGACCGCGCCCTATTCGAGCGGCTGGGCATCTCGCCCGCCCAGGCAGTCGGCGCTTGAGTGGGGATTGTGACGACCTAGGCCGGCTCGCGCACGACCTGGCAAGGCGCCGGACCCTGGCGCTGGAGCGCAGGCGCCGCGTGGTGGACGGCGCCTGCGTGCCGCATGTGCGAGTGGATGGGCGCCCTCTGCTTGCCTTCGCCAGCAACGATTATCTGGGACTGGCCGCCCATCCCCGCGTGGCCCTTGCTGCGAGCGAGGCGGCGTTGCGCTATGGCGTGGGCGCGGGCGCATCGCATCTCATCAGCGGCCATTCCGCCTTGCACGAAGCACTGGAAAGGCGGCTCGCGCAATGGACTGGATTGCCGCGCGCGCTCACCTTTTCGGCCGGCTACATGGCCAATGCGGCAGTGCTTTCCGTCCTGGCGCAGCGCCATGGCGAAATCTTTGCCGACCGCCTCAACCATGCCTCGCTCAATGATGCTGCCCGCCTGGCGCGCGCGCGCCTGAGGCGCTATGCCCATGGCGACCTGGCGCAGCTGCAACGCCTGCTCGCGGGCAGCCGCGCGGCGTACAAGATCGTTGCCACCGACGCGGTGTTCAGCATGGACGGCGACATCGCGCCGCTGCCTGAGCTTCTGTCCCTGTGCGAGCGTTACGACGCCTGGCTGTACGTCGACGATGCGCATGGTTTCGGCGTGCTGGGAGAGGGAAAGGGGGCGCTTGCGCATTTTCGCCTGGCGTCGCCGCGCATCGTCTACATGGCGACGCTCGGCAAAGCGGCCGGGGTCGCGGGGGCCTTTGTCGCCGGGGTCGAGGAGGTCATCGAAACACTGCTGCAGCAAGCCCATGCCTATGTTTACACCACAGCCCAGCCGCCGCTGCTCGCGGCTGCGTTGTTGGCTGCTCTTGATGTGATGGAACAGGAGCCGCAGCGGCGTGCGATGCTGTGGCGCCTGGTCGGTTTCCTGCGCGCGCAGGCGCGGCCGCGGCGCGGAACGTTCCTGGCGAGTGCCACTCCCATCCAGCCATTGCTGCTGGGCGACGCCGCCACCGCGCTTGATGTCGCGGAACAGCTCTGGCAGCGCGGCCTGTGGGTGCCTGCCATACGCCCGCCGACGGTGCCGCAGGGTACGGCGCGCCTGCGCATTTCGTTGTCCGCTGCCCACAGCGAAGCCGACGTGCTGGCGTTGTGCGAGGCGCTCAATGAAGTCGCCTGAACTCTATGTCCAACGTCACGGCAGCGGTCGACCGCTGCTGATGCTGCATGGCTGGGCAATGCATGGAGGGTTGTTTCAAGGTCTTGCCGCTGCGCTTGCAGAGCACGCCGAGGTCTGGTGCGTCGACCTTCCCGGGCATGGCTTCAGTCGGGCCGAGCATTTGGCGCAGGC
>JAJXXS010000377.1 GCA_021780975.1 Pseudomonadota bacterium | reverse complement strand
TCGACCGCCTGCGCCGCCAGGCTGCGCGTCTTGAAGAAGCGCGCCGCCCACAGCCATTTGTCGAGACGCAGCCGCTCAGGCGGCGCGGCTGCCGTCATGCCGGGCGGGTCGCCTGCTGCGCGCCCTGCTCCAGCGCGCTCCAGGCGCGCAGCTTGCGCAGGAACCACTGCAGGGCGCGCCCACTGGCGTCCGCGCGCCAGGCGAGGAACAGGGTCGCCGTCGGGTTCTTCCTGTCGGCGACAGCCTTCTCCACCAACCGGCCGGCGCGGATTTCCGGCTCCGCTGCCCAGCGCGGCAACCATCCCACTCCCAGGCCGGCCACCTGCGCGGCGACCTTGGCGCCGAGATGGGGCACGGTGAGGACTTCCTGATTGTCCAGCAGGCCGACGGTGCGCACCGGCAGGCTGCGCGCCGTATCGGCGATGGCGACGGCACGATGATCCTCGATCGCCGCTTCGGACAAGGGCGCGGGGGCGCGCGCCAGCGGATGATGCGGCGCCACCGCGAAGACGAATTCCACCGGCGGCAGCGGCCGCGTCTTGTAGCCGCCTCCGGCCGGCCCGGGCCCGGGAGCGCCCACCACGAGGTCGGCATCGCCGGAGAGCAACGCATCCCAGCCGCCCGCCAGCGCCTCATGGCGCAAGACCAGGCGGGTGCCGACCGCCTCCCCATAGAACTCGGCCAGCAGCGCAGTAACCGGCGCCCAGGGCAGCACCGCATCCACGGCGAGGGTGAATTGCGGCTCCCAGCCGTGCGCGGTCTGCAGCACCCGATGCTCCAGGGCCTGGGCGACGACGAGCAGGCGGCGGCCTTCGTCCAGCAGCAGCCGGCCGGCCGGCGTCAGGCGCGCACGATGGCCGGAGCGATCGAAAATGAGCACGTCCAGGTCGGCCTCCAGTTTTTGCACGGCGTAGGTGACGCTGGAAGTGGCGCGTTCGAGTTCCTGGGCAGCGAGCGAGAACGAGCCGCGCCGCTCGATGGCATCCAGGATCTTGATACTTTCCAGGCTCAGCTTCATTGTTCGGATATCTTGAACGCTTTGGCCGGATTATCACCCTTTTTCTTCCCGAGCCCTGATTTACACTGGATCCAGTCACCGAACAAAGGAATCCACATGATCGAAGTACGCAAGAGCGAATCACGCGGGCACGCCCGGCATGGCTGGCTGGACAGCTGGCACAGCTTTTCCTTTGCGGACTATTACGACCCCGCGCGCATGGGGTTCGGCGCGCTGCGCGTGATCAACGAGGACCGTATCGCGCCAGGTGCGGGCTTCCCCACGCATGGGCACCAGGACATGGAAATCGTCACCTGGATGCTGGCCGGCACGCTCGAACACAAGGACAGCCTGGGCAGCGGAGGCCTCATCCGCCCGGGCGAGGTGCAGCGCATGAGCGCCGGCACCGGCATCCGCCACAGCGAATTCAACGCCTCTGCGCAGGAAGAGGCACACCTGCTGCAGATATGGCTGCTGCCGCTGGAGAAATCGCTCACCCCCGGCTACGAGCAGAAGCGCATCGCCGCGGAGGAAATGCAGGGACGCTTTCGCGTCATCGCCTCCCCGGACGGGCGCGACGCCTCGGTCACCCTCCATCAGGACGCCTCGATCTACGCCACCCGGCTGAGCGCCGGGGAGAGCGCCGAGCTGTCCCTGGCGCCGCAGCGCCGCGCCTATCTCCAGGTGGCGCGCGGTGCCGTGGAACTCAAGGGCTACCCTCTGCAGCAGGGTGACGCCGCCCTGTTGCAGCATGAGGAGCAGGTGGCAATACGCGCTCTGCAGGACGCCGAAGTGCTGTTGTTCGATCTCGCCTGAGAAGACCCGCACCCGCCTGATCCACCAACCCTACCCACCACCAGACATCATGACGCCAAAAATCCTCGCTTTCTCCGGCTCCGCGCGCGACGATTCATACAACCGCCGCGCCCTCACCCATGCCATCGCCGGCGCGCAAGCCGCAGGGGCCGAAGTCACCCTCCTCCATCTGCGCGATTTCCCTCTGCCCATCTATGATGGCGACCTGGAGACGCGGGAAGGCATCCCGGCTCCCGCCCTGCAGTTGAAGGAATTGTTCAAGGCCCATCAAGGCCTGCTCATCGCCAGCCCGGAATACAACAGCTCGTTCAGCGCCCTGCTCAAAAACACGCTTGATTGGGTATCGCGCGCCCACGAGGGCGAGTCCGGCCTGGTGCCCTACCGCAACAAGGTCGCCGCCCTGGTAGCCGCCTCGACCGGACCGCTCGGCGGCGCGCGCGGTCTGCGCCAGTTGCGCGAGATCCTCGCCGTGCTCGGTGTGCTGGTTGTGCCCAAGCAGCATACCGTTGCGCATGCGGCGCAAGACCTGGAATCCGGCCACGAGGAGCCCCGCCATGTCGAGGCGCTGGCGGCCGTAGGCGCCGAATTGGCGCAAGCCTGCCGCAAATGGAATGCCTGAACCATGAGCGCACGCTATTCCTCCCCGGCAATCCTGCTCCACTGGCTGATGGCGCTGGGCCTGGCCGCCAACTTTGCCCTCGGCCTCACCATGGCGGACATGGCGCTGTCGCCCGAAAAGCTGAAGTTTTTTTCCTGGCACAAGTGGGCAGGCATCACCCTCCTGGGCCTGGTCGCCCTGCGCCTGCTATGGCGCCTGTTGCGCCAGCCTCCGCCCATGCTGCCCATGCCGGCCTGGCAGCGGCGCTCGGCCGCGGCCGTCCATGGGCTGATGTACCTGCTGATGTTCGCCATCCCGCTATCCGGCTGGCTGATGAGCTCCGCCGCCGGCGTCCAGGTGGTCTACCTGGGCATGTTTCCCCTGCCCGATCTGGTGGCCAAGAACAAGGCACTCTTCGATCTGCTCAAGGAAGTGCACGAGAGCCTCAACTTCACGCTGCTGGCCCTGGTGGCCGTGCATCTTGCCGGCGCCCTCAAGCATCACCTGATGGATGGGGACGCCACCCTGTCGCGCATGATCCCCTGGATGAGGAGAGTCCCGTGAGCAAAATTTCCCTTTGGGCAGCGCTGGCTTTGCTACCCGGCCTGGCACACGCCGCGCCTTATCTGATCACGCCGGCCGCCAGCCGCATTGCCTTCCGTTACGAACAGATGGGCGTGCCCATGCAAGGGAGTTTTCGCCACTTCACCGGCACCCTCAATCTGGACGCCGCCCAGCCGCAAAAATCCTCCGTCCGCATCAGCGTGCAGACCGGCAGCATCTCCCTCGGTTCGC
>JAJXXS010000280.1 GCA_021780975.1 Pseudomonadota bacterium | reverse complement strand
AGGTTGGGGTCGAGTTGACGCCCCAGGCCCTCGATCTGCAGCAGGGTCTTTTGCAGCAGCACCAGTTGCGGCTGGATTTCCACATTGAAGCGGCGACTCATGTTGAACAGCCGCAGCAACAGGTGGCCGAAGGAAATGTCCTTGAGCGGCTTGTCGAAATAAGGCTCGCAACAGGAGCGCACGGCCGCTTCCAGTTCTTCCACGCGCGTGTCCGCTGGCACCCAGCCGGACTCGATGTGGGCCTCGGCGAAGCGCCGGTAGTCACGGCGGAAGGCGGCGAGGAAGTTGATGGCGAGGTAGTGCTTGTCCACCTCCGACAGTGTGCCGCAGATGCCGAAGTCAACCGCCAGGTACTTGCCGAGGTCGGATCCTTCGACACCGACGAAGATGTTGCCCGGATGCATGTCGGCATGGAAGAAGCCGTCACGGAACACCTGGGTGAAGAATATCTCCACCCCGTGCCTGGCCAAACGGGGAATATCCACACCCGCTGCTGCCAGATTCTTGACCTGGCTGATGGGTATGCCATGGATGCGCTCCATGACGAGAACGGTTTCGCGGCAGAAATCGAAATGAATTTCCGGCACGCGCAGCAGGGCGGAACCCTCGAAGTTGCGCCGCAGCAGCGAGGCATTGGAGGCCTCGCGCATGAGATCGAGCTCGTCTGCCAGGGTCTTGCGGAACTCATCCACCACCTCGCGCGGGCGCAAGCGGCGCCCGTCGGCAAAAAGCTTTTCCACCAGCAGTGCGGCAGCGTCGATCAGATCAAGGTCATGGCGGATGATGGGCTCGATGCCGGGGCGCAGCACCTTCACCGCCACCAGCGTGCCGTCGCTAAGCTCGGCGAAGTGCACCTGCGCCACGGAAGCCGAGGCCACCGGGGTATGCTCGAAGCTGCGGAAGACGCGCTCCGGCTCCATGCCATAGGCGCTTTGCAGAACCTGGCGTACCTGCGGATAGGGGAAGGGCGCCACGCGGTCCTGCAGCAGCGCCAGTTCGTCAGCAATGTCGGCGGGCAGAAGGTCGCGGCGGGTGGAGAGCACCTGGCCGAACTTGACGAAGATGGGCCCCAGGTCCTGGAGGGCCAAGCGCAGGCGCTCGCCGCGCGCACCCCTGAGGGGGCGCCAGAACAGGGAGAATTTGATCAGCCAGGCCAGCCAGCGGGTGCGCACATTGCCCAGCAGCAGGTCTTCCAGGCCATAGCGCAAGACCACGTACTGGATGGTCAGGAGGCGGAGGATCTTGAGCATCAGCGCCGCTCCAGCTGTTTCAGGCGCGCTTCCAGGCGTGCGACGTCATCGGCCAGTACGTCCACGCCGTGGTTGAAGCGCATGACGTCGCGCTTCCGTGCCAGCCAGCCGGCTTCCTCGGTAGCGTAGTCGGCGAAGCCGGAAAACAGCGTGTCGACGCCATGTCGGGCCAGGGTGGGCAGCTGCTGCGCGAGGCGCGCTGCGCGCAGCCCCGCAAGCGGTCCCAGAAGGGCCCCCAGGTCTGCTTCCGCGTCCCACTCCAGCTGGCTGAAAATCTGCTTCATCGCATGGAGAAAGTGGGCATCACCTGATGCGGTCGCGGCCTGCAGGGCGCTGCGCCCTTCCAGTACAAGGCGCACGAACAGCGCGGAAGAGAGCCGGATCCGGCCTGCTTCCGCCGTGTCGGCATCTGCTTTCGCTGAGGGGACGAAACATCCTTGCTCGGCAATGCGCAGGCGCAGGACGAAGGCGGGCAGTTCCAGGCGCAGCACCTTGCCGGCATGCACCTTCAACGCTGCGGCGAGGCCGGGCTGCTGCGCCAGCAAGTGGTTGACCGCAGCGCAGAAGGCTTGCGCCGGGAGGCCGTCGGTCATCAGAGTTTGTAGCCTTTGTGCAGGGCGACAACTCCAGCGGCAAGATTGTGATAGCTCACGCGCGCCAGCCCCGCGTCCTCCATCATGGCCTTCAGATTCTCCTGATCGGGATGCATGCGGATGGACTCCGCGAGGTAGCGATAGCTGGCCTCATCATTGGCCACGAGTTTGCCCATGAGCGGCAGCAGCTTGAACGAGTAGGCGTCGTAGAGCGGGGCAAGGGGCTTCCACACGCGCGAAAACTCCAGCACCAGCAAGCGCCCGCCAGGCTTCAGCACACGGGCCATTTGCGCCAGCGCCTGGTCTTTGTGGGTCATGTTGCGCAGGCCGAAGGCGACGCACACGCAGTCGAAGTGATTGTCGGGGAACGGCAGCTTTTCCGCGTCGCATTGCACGGTCGGCGGCAACTGGCCGAGATTGAGCATGCGGTCGCGGCCCTCGCGCAGCATGGAGAAATTGATGTCGGTCAGCACCACCTGGCCACCGGGGCCGACTTCCTTGAGGAACAACCGTGTGAGGTCGGCGGTCCCGCCCGCCACGTCCAGCACGCGCTGGCCGGGGCGCAGTCCGGCCTGCAGCACCGCGAAGCGCTTCCACAGGCGGTGCAGGCCTGCCGACATGAGGTCGTTCATCAGGTCGTAGCGACTGGCCACCGAATGGAAGACCTCGGCAACGCGCGCTGCCTTCTCGTCTTCCGGCACCTCCTGAAAGCCGAAATGGGTGGTGGATTCGCGGTTTTCCATGGCGGGGCGGCGCAAAAGTCTCTATTCTAGCCGAACACCGCAATTGCACCCTGTCACAACTCTTTCATATTGCTGTCATAGGATGGGCGCAATTTTTTCATGGTCTTGAGGTCGTCATGGGTGCACAAATCCTTTTGGTGGAAGACGAACCCGGCATCCAGGAGCTGCTCAAGCTCAATCTGGGACAGGCGGGGCATGCGGTGACGGTCGCCGGCGATGCCGAGCGGGCGCTGCAGCTGCTGCAGAACGCCAACCCGGATGTCATCCTGCTTGACTGGATGCTGCCGGGGCTCTCCGGCATCGCCTTGTGCCAACGCCTGCGCCAGGACAGCCGCTACAAGCAGACCCCCATCATCATGCTGACCGCCAAGGGCGAGGAACGGGACAAGGTCGCGGGGCTGGAGACCGGCGCCGACGACTATATCACCAAGCCGTTCTCTCCCAAGGAACTGGTGGCGCGCATCAAGGCGGTGCTGCGCCGGCGCGCGCCGCAGATGACGGAAGACATGGTGGAGGTGGGAGGGCTCAGGCTCGATCCCGTGAGCCATCGCGTGACCGGCAATGCCGAGCCGCTCGACCTGGGGCCCACCGAGTTCCGTCTGCTGCATTTTTTCATGACTCATCC
>JAJXXS010000081.1 GCA_021780975.1 Pseudomonadota bacterium | reverse complement strand
TCGCAGGACTGAACGTGGTTGATGGCCTCGCGCACCGCATCCTGCGGCGTGCGCTCGGCTTCCACCACCAGCACGATCTGCCCCATATGCGTGGCCAGCACCCCGGCTTCGCTGGTGGCGAGCAGCGGCGGCGAATCGAAGACGATGATACGGTCCGGGTAGCGGTTACCGATGTCCTCCACCAGTTGAGTCATGGCGCTGCTGGCGAGCAATTCGGTGGCGCGCTTGTAGGTACGTCCGGCGGGCAGCACGGTGAGCTTGGCGATGTCGGTGCGAATGAGCAGGTCGGACAGCTTGAGATCCTTTTCGCGCAGCACGTCCAGCAAGCCCCTGTCGGCCTGCAGGCCGAGGTACTCCGGCACGCGCGGACGCGCCACGTCGGCATCCACCAACAGCACCGTGCGCTCCATTTCCATGGCCATGGAGATGGCGAGGTTGATCGCACAATAAGTCTTGCCCTCTCCAGGCATGGCGCTCGTCACCATGATGAGGTTGCCATTCCTGACGCGTGCGGTGCCCTGGCCGAAGGCGTTGGCGATCAGCGGACGTTTGATGATGCGGAATTCCTCCGCGGCCTGGCTCTTTTCATTTTCGGGGGTGATGAAACCCATGTGCGACAACCGCGCCATGTTCACCTGCTGGATCTGGCTGCGGCTGTGGCCGTCTTCGGGCTCCGATCCCCAGATCGTGGCCGGCTCGTCTACCGCCGCTGCGACATCCGCCCGCGCCGAGCGGCTGCGCCGCACCGCGCCCTCGATCAGGCTTTCCCGCGCCTCTGGGTCGGCTTCCTGGCGCGCATGACCCGCCGGGGGCGTGGGCAGTTTTCCGGCGGCTTTTTCGATGATGCTCATGTCTTTCCCCTCAGGTGGCCGCGCGGGTGACCAGCAATTGCAAGGTCAAAAGCACGCCGTAGGCGCCAAGCAAGCCCGCCAGGCCCGCACCATAAGTCACCAGCCCACGCCGTTTGCGGCGGCGCGACTCCCTGCTTTCGAATTTGGTCACCGCGCCCAGCACTGGCAGGCCAGTAAGTTCACGAAGCGTGCGTCGGTCGGTCACCGTGCGGCGGATCTGGCTCATGACGAAGGCCACCCCGAAGCCGGCCAAAAGCCCCACCAGAGGCACCAGGGAAATCAGCAGCGGCCTGTTGGGCCAAGTCGGATTGAGCGGCACGCGCGGCGGATCGATGACACGGAAATCCACCGTATTGGTCTTGCTCTCAACATTGCTGGAGATTTCCGCCTGCTGCTTGCGCTGCAGAAGGTCGAGATACTGCTGCTTGTAGACACCATAATTGCGCGTCAACTCGTTCAACTGCTGCTCCACCTGGGGCAGGGTGTTGGCCGCGTTCCAAAGCTGCTGGTAGCGGCGCTGGTACTCGGCCAGGCGGGCCTGCAGCGAAGCGACATTGGCATCCGCCTCGGCGATGGCCACCGTGAGCTGCTGATAGACGGGGTTCTGCACCTTTGCCGCCGCCGAGTCGGACTTGGCCTCCTGCGTCGCCTCCTGCCTCTTCTGCAGCTCCAGCTTGGCGATGAGGCGCCTGATGGCCACCACATCGGGATACTGGTCAGTGTACTGCAGGCGCAGTTGGTCCAGCTTGCTTTGCAGATCCTGGATGCGGGCGTCGATCTCGGGATTCGACGCCACCGCCGCCCCCGCGCTCAGGGTGGGCTCCACGCTGCTCAATTGCTGCTTCAACTGGTTGCGGCGATTGACCGCTTCCTGTACATCGAGCTTGGCTTGCTGCACTTGGGTCTGCGCCGCTTGCAACTGGGAGATGTAGTCTCCGCTCTGGCTAGGCATCATGCCAAGGTGCTTCTGCTTGAATTCCCGCAAGGCGGTGTCGGCAGCGTCCAGCTTCTGCTGATAATCCTGCAACTGCTGGTCGATGAATTTCTGCGAGCTGGCGATGTCCTGGCGCGTGCGCCCGAGGCTGCTCTCGACGAAGATGGTGAGCAGTGCCTGCACCACTTTCTTGGCAAGTTCCGGGTTGGAGTTCTGATAGCTGATGGTGTAGAGATTCTCGCGCCCCGCATCGGAAATCGTGATGCGGTTCGCCAACGCATTGAGCATGTCATCGGTCTGCTCCGGCGTGGTGGCCTTGAGGTCCATATCGGTCATGCGCGCGACCTTCTCCAGCGTCGGCCGCGACACCAGCACGCGCGTCATTAGCTTGATCTGCTGGCCCACGTCGGGCTGCACGGTCATGCCCGACAGCAAGGGCTGCAGCAGGCTCTGCGTATCCACATAGACGCGCGCGTTGGCCTCGTAGCGGTCAGGCAGGAGAAAGACCCAGGCCCACCCCGTGATCGAGACCAGCCAGGCCACGATCAATATGTACCAGCGGCGGTGCCAGACCGCCTTGATCTGGGCAAGAAACTGCTGAAAGACTTGATCCATGAAAGGCCTCGCGAGAGTGGGCGGAAAGACCCCCCGCCCACACAGAAGAAAACGCGCTTTAGAACAGGCTCTGCGGGATCACCAGAACGTCGCCCGGCTTCATGGGGACGTTGTCGTTGATGTCGCCACCGTTGATGAGGTCGTCGAGCTTCACGCCCAGGCGCTCTTCCTTGCCGTTCACTCGGCGCAAGATATAGGCCTGATCGCCGGCCGCGTAGTCGGTGAGTCCGCCCACCGCGATCATGACATCGATGAGGCTCATGCCTTCACGGTAATTGAGGGCCTGCGGCTTGGCTGCCTGGCCGATGACGCGTATCTGCTGGTTGAAGGGGCCCACGCCGCCCGCCACGATGACGGTGACGATGGGATCCTGGATGTACTTGGAGAGGGATTTCTCCAAATCGCGCGCCAACTGGCTGGGAGTCTTGCCGGCTGCCGGCATGTCCTCGACGAGGTTCATGGTCATCTTGCCGTCAGGCCGTACCGGATAGGTTCCGGAAAGGTCCGGGTTGCGCCAGACGAACACCTGTACTGAGTCACCCGGTCCAATGAGGTAGGTCCAGTCGAAAGGCTTCTGCGTGGTAGGGGCCGGCGGATAGCTCGGGTTCATGCTGCAGCCTCCCAGCAGCAGGGCAAGGAGCCCCGTGCCCAGCAGCAAGCGGCTGTTGAGTTTGACGGACATTTGTTTGAACCTCCTCTTAACCTTGTGTTGGTTGCGGACGATTATGCCTAAGGTGCCCGGCATTTTATGCGGCGGCCGCGTGCGCCGGATACTCTAGCAACTCGCGGGCCACCAGCGAAAGGAGACGCCGGGCTCGGCGAGCCAGCGGATCGCCCCCAGGGGTGGCCGCCACAATAGCCTAGCACCACCACGCTGACCATATATCCTTTGGCAAGGCCGCGAGAGGCCAACAGGATCCCACCGGCCCGCATTGCGCCTCTTCGGCGTCGACTTTCCGTCACCACCGGCAAGATCCCGCCGCTCCGGCGCATGCATTATCATACCCGCATGCCCCCCGGTCCACCTGACGATCTCGCCGAGCTGCGCCGCATGGTGCGCGACTTTGCCCTGGCGCGCCAGTGGGAGGTCTACCATACGCCGAAAAACCTGGCGATGGCGCTGATCGTCGAGGCCGCTGAACTGGTGGAGCGCTTCCAGTGGCTCACCCCCGAGCAGAGCCTGGCACTGGACGAGGTCCGCCGCGAGCAGGTGCGCCAGGAAATCGCCGACGTGCTGATCTATCTGACCCGGTTGGCCGATCTCCTGGATATCGACCTGCTGGACGCCGCCGCCCACAAACTGGCCATCAACGCGCGCAAGTACCCGGTCGAGCTGGCCCGGGGCAACGCCGCCAAGTATGACGAACTACCCCCTCATGAAACCCGCTGACGCTCCCTACTACGCCCACCATGTGTTCTTCTGCACCAACCAGCGCGAGGACGGCGCGCGCTGCTGCGGCGCTTCCGGCGGCCAGGCGATGCGCGACTACGCCAAGAGAAAGATCAAGAAAATGAACCTCAACGGCCCCGGCAAATGCCGTATCAACAGCGCGGGCTGCCTGGATCGCTGCAACGAAGGGCCCCTGCTCGTGGTCTATCCGGAGGGCATCTGGTACACCTACGTGGACGAACAGGACATTGACGAGATCATCGAGTCCCATCTCAAGCAAGGTCAGGTGGTGAAGCGGCTGCAGATCTGAGGCCGCCGTTCGAGCTTCATCCATGAACCGTTCCAAGCTGCGCATCCCCACGCCGGCCGGACATACCGAAACCCTGGTCAACGACCCGCAGGAGAATCGGCGCGGCGTGGTCTTTATCGGCCATCCCCACCCTCTGCATGGCGGCAGCATGGACAACAAGGTGGTGCAGACCGTCGCGCAGGCGGCCTACGAGCGCGGCTGGGTGGCCGTGCGCCCAAACTTCCGCGGCGTCGGAGCATCGGATGGAAGCTATGACGGTGGCGTAGGCGAGGCCACCGACATGCTGGCGGTGGTCGAATTCGTCACCGCCCATTATCCCGCCCTGCCGATCCACCTCGCGGGTTTCTCCTTCGGGGCCTACGTGCAGCACCGCGTGGCCCGTTCGCTCGCCGCGCAGAGCCTTGCCCTCATCGGCCCGGCCGTCACCCTCTATGATTTCGGCCCCGTGCAGCCGGCGACCCACGTGGTCCACGGCGAACTGGACGAGATCGTGCCGCTCGCCGCAGTGCGCGACTGGACCACCGTTCAGCAGGTTCCTCTCACGGTGGTGCCCCAGGCGAACCATTTTTTCGACCGCAAACTCAGGGAACTGCGCATGGCAGTGGAGGCGGCGTGGCCGTCCTGAGCGCACGAGGCCTGTGCAAGCGCTACGGCGCCACCGAAGTGGTCAGGGGGCTTGATCTCGAACTCGCGCCCGGCCTATGCCTCGGCCTGCTGGGGCCCAACGGGGCGGGCAAGACCACCACGCTGCGCATCCTGCTCGGTCTCGTCGAACCTGATGCCGGCAGCGTGGAGGTACTAGGCCTGCCAGTGCCGCGCGCGGCACGCGAAGCACGCATCCGCATCGGCGTCGTACCGCAGATGGACAACCTCGACCCGGATTTCAGCGTGCGCGAAAACCTCCTCACCTACGGCCGCTATTTCGGCCTGGGTGCGGCCGCGCTGGCGACGCGCATTCCCGCCCTGCTCGACTTTGCCGGTCTCACCACCAAGGCCGACGCCCGCGTCCCCACGCTGTCCGGGGGCATGAAGCGACGCCTCACCCTGGCGCGCGCGCTCATCAACGATCCCGATCTGCTGTTTCTCGATGAGCCCACGACCGGCCTTGACCCACAGGCCCGCCACGTGATCTGGCAAGGGCTACGGCGGCTGCTGGCGCAGGGCAAGACCATCCTCCTCACCACCCACTTCATGGAGGAGGCGGAACGCCTGTGCGACCGCGTCGCCGTCCTTGACCATGGCAAGAAGATCGCCGAAGGCGCTCCGCGCGAACTCATCGCCGGCCTGATCGAGCCCACGGTGGTGGAAATCCACGGCGACGCCGCCGAGACCTGGGCCGGCACGCACGGCCGCAATGCCTGCGAGCGCCTGGAACAGGCCGGCGAAACGTGGTTCTGCTACACGCGCGAAGGCGCCGCCCTGGTCGACAGCCTCGCCGCCACACCCGGCCTGCGCTTCCTGCAGCGCCCGTCCAACCTGGAGGACGTGTTTCTCAAGCTCACCGGGCGCGAGTTGCGCGACTAGGCATGTCAGCAGTCATTTCCAGCCCCGAGCCATGAACTTCGCTGCGCCCCGTTTCTCCCTGCGCTTCGTCCCCGTCTGGCGGCGCAATTTCCTGGTCTGGAAAAAACTTGCCCTGCCCTCCATCCTCGGCAACCTGGCCGACCCCATGCTGTACATGCTGGGCCTGGGCTACGGACTCGGCCGGCTGCTGCCAGACGTCGCGGGCGTGCCCTACCTCACTTTTCTGGCAGCCGGCACCGTGTGCTACTCGACCATGAACAGCGCCACGTTTGAAACGCTTTATTCGGGCTTTTCCCGCATGCATGTGCAGAAGACCTGGGAAGCCATCCTCAACACGCCGCTCAATCTGGACGACCTGCTGATGGGCGAGTGGGTATGGGCGGCCAGCAAGAGCCTGCTCTCGGGCGTTGCCATTCTGCTCGTGATCTGGCTCCTGCAGTTGCAGGAAAACTGGCTGCTGACCTTGTGGATCGTGCCGGTCGCCTTTCTCATCGGCCTCGCCTTCTCCGGCCTCGGGCTCGTCATGACCGCGCTCTCGCCCAGCTACGATTTCTTCATGTACTACTTCACTCTCGCCATCACACCCATGGTGCTGCTGTGCGGGGTGTTCTATCCCACCAGCCAACTGCCGCTCCTGCTGCAGGATATCTCCTCCGTCCTGCCCCTGACCCATGCCATCGACATCGTGCGCCCTCTGGTGCTGGGCCACATCCCGCCCGCCTGGGCCTGGCATGCCCTGGTACTGCTGGCTTATGGTGCTGGCGGCTTCTGGCTGGCCCTGGCGCTGACGCGACGGCGCCTGTTGAAGTAACGCAAAAATACTTGACTAAATCTCTCGGGTAATTTTCAATGGAGTCCATTCGGCCTCGCCGAAGCTTCTTTGCCACCTGAATTAATGTAAGGAGATGAACATGGATCTGCCCACCCGCGATGGCGACGGCTATCTTGCCGACATGAGCGAATGGACACCGGAAATCGCCCGAGCCATGGCCGCAGCCGATGGCTATGAACTCACCGATGAAAAATGGGACCAAATCCTCAAGGCGCGCCAGTATTTTGAGGAATTCGGCTCCGTGCCGCCGATCCGCAAATTCGCCAAATACCTGGAAAAAGACCAGAAGGAGGTGTTCAGCCTATGGATGACCGGCCCCATGAAGCCCATCACCAAATATGGCGGCCTGCCCAAGCCCACCGGTTGCGTGTGAGCCCGGCCTGACACCCTTCAGACATGCTTCGCCGGCCCTCGGGCCGGCGAAGCAAAAGCGATACAAAGCCCATCATCCTAGGATGATGGGCTTTGTGTTTATGGAATCCTTGCCGCCGCCGGCAGCAGGTGGTTCTTGCCACCGATGCCGCCCCAGCCTTACAAGCTGAGAATCCAGGCAACGATCTGCTTGGCATCCTCGGGGCTGACCTGGGGATTGGGCGGCATCACGGAACCCGGGCCCCACGCTCCCTGACTGCCGTGCAGAACTTTTTGCACCAGCATGGCTTCGGCACCCTTTTGGCCCTTGAACTTCGCTGCCACGCTCTTGAATGCGGGGCCGACGATCTTGTTGTCCACGCTGTGGCAGGACAGGCACGCGTTCTTTTGTGCCAAGGCCATACCGTCGGCATGCGCCCCGCCGGACAACGCAAGGGAAAGAAGGGCGATCAAGGAAACGGATTTCATGGCTGCTCCTGAAAACGTTAAAAAATCCCACTCGGGAAATTTTAAACAAAACCTAAGCGATATGTTACGGCAAAGCAAACTGCAGCCTACCGGTCATTAGTTACCAAAGCATTGCGTCAATTGTTGCGCACCTGTTGCAGCACCTCGAGCAACTTGTCGAGGGTCGCACACGCCGGCAGGCAGCGCGCGCCTTCGCACACCTGGGCTTCCGCAGCCGCCGCGCCCGCCGCAAGTACCCCCGGGAGATTGGCGTCGGGAAGCACGAAGAGCGCATCGCGCGGCGCGAGACGCGCCTCTACCGCCGGCCGCCAGGCGCTTGCCGCACCGCGCAGCACGACCTGGCGTGGCGGCGCGAGTTCGTCCGCCAGCACGCGCAGCATGCTGGCGTGGGCCGCCGGCGCTTGCGTCATGGCAGCGGCGGCATCCTCCAGACAGCGCCTGGCCGCACCCACGTAGCGCGCCTCGCCCAGCAGGTGCCCTAGCTTCTGCATACACCGAGCCGCCACGGCGACACCGGAAGGCGTCGCCTGATCATAGGTGTTCTTGGGGCGCTGGATGAGCGCCTCGTGGTCGTCGCTGGTAAAAAAGAAGCCACCGTTGTCCTTGTCCTCGAAATGCTGCAGCAGCACCTCGGCGAGCGTCTGCGCCCATTCCAAATCGGCCACGCGGAAACGCGCCTGGAGCAATTCCAGCAGGCCATCCAGGAGGTAGGCATGGTCGTCCAGATAGGCGTTGAGCTTTGCCGTGCCATCCTTCCAAGCCGCCAGCAGGCGAGCGTCGCGCCATACCTCGCGATGCAGGAAATCCGCGGCGGCACAGGCCATGTCGACCCAGTCCTCGCGCGCAAAGACCCGCCCCGCGCGCGCCAGTCCAGCGATCATCAAACCGTTCCAGGCGGTGAGGATTTTCTCGTCGCGCGCGGGGGCAATCCGCTGCGCACGAACGGCGAACAACTTCGCGCGCGCGTGTTCCAGCAGCGCCGCGTCTGCCACCAGCCCGCGTGCCTGCAAGTGCCAGTAGCGGCCCTCGAAATTGGGCGCCTGGTCCAGACCGAAGTGCGCCGCGGCGACGGCGTATTCCGGTGCTTCGAGAACCCCTTCCACGACATCCGGCGTCCACACGTAGAAGCGCCCTTCATGGCCTTCGGAATCGGCATCCTGGGCGCTGTAGAAAGCACCTTGCGGGGCCGTCATCTCGCGCGCAAGCCAGCCCACCGTAATCTCGGCGGCGGCACGAAACTGCACATCGCCGGTAAGACGGAAGGCGCGCGCCAGGAGGCCGAGGAGCGGCCCATTGTCATAGAGCATCTTCTCGAAATGGGGGATTTCCCAGCGCTCATCGACCGCATAGCGGAAAAAGCCGCCGCCGAGATGGTCCATCAAGCCGCCTCCGAGCATTTTCCCTAGCGTGAACAAGGCGCGCCGGCGCCCCTCCACGTCCTCTCCATCGAGGAGGAACTCGAGTTCGGCGGGGCGGGGAAATTTCGGCGCGCGGGAAAACCCTCCCCACAAGGCATCGAAGGCTGCCGCCAGATCCTTCTGCGCCTGCACCAGCGTCGCATCATCGGCACTCGTGCCCCGCGGGGCTTGCCAGGCCAATGCCTCCAGCAACGAACGGTTTTGTTCCAGCAAATCGCCGCGGCGAGTGCGGTAGGCGCGCTCTACCTGCGCCAGAAGGTCGGGAAACCCCGGCAGTCCGTGGCGCGGCTCTTTGGGAAAATACGTACCGGCAAAGAACGGCACCTGATCCGGGGTGAGGAATACCGTCAGCGGCCAGCCGCCGGCGCGCCGCGCCAGCAGCTGGTGGGCGTTCTGATAGATGAGATCCAGATCGGGCCGCTCCTCGCGGTCCACCTTGATGTTGACGAAATGCGCGTTCATCACCGCCGCCACCTCGGCATCCTCGAAACATTCGTGCGCCATGACGTGACACCAGTGGCAGGCGGAGTAGCCGACGGACAGCAGGATGGGCTTGTCCTCGCGCTGCGCCCGCTCCAGCGCCTCCGCGCCCCAGGGATACCAGTCGACGGGATTGTCGGCGTGCTGCAGCAGGTAGGGACTGGATTCACGGGCGAGACGGTTGGACATGGCAGCAGACGATGAACAGCGAATTATCACTATAGGGGACGCGCCCTGGCGGCGAGCCGCACCGGCTCAGGCACCCTGGCGCAGCCAGTCCAGCAGCGCCACCCATTGTGCGCGGTCGATCTCCGACTGCGAGGGCGGCAAGTCGAACAGGGTCTTGCCCTCGAACGCGGCATTGACGTAGTTCTGCGCCTCGCGCAGATAACCCAGCACCGGCAGGCCGAGATCGCGCAGGAAACCCTCCAGCGTCACGGCCGCGCGCGTGCGCGGCGCCATGCGCATGCCCACCACGCCGACGAAGGTCTTGCCCTTGCGCACCGCCTTCTCCTCGACCAGGTCGTGAAGAAAGTCGCGGCTCGCCTGGATGTCGAAGAGCGACGGCGCCACCGGCACCAGCACGCGGTGCACCAGCCTCAGCACGTAATCGAGATTCTTGCCGTGCAACGCGGCGGGCGAATCGATCACCAGCCAACCGGATTTTTTTTCGCTGCCTTGGTGCTCCGCCATCAGGCGGATGGCCGGCAGTCCGGGCGGACGCCGTGCCAGCCACTGCGTGGCGGATTTCTGCCGGTCGAGGTCCAGCAATTCGACATCCTCGCCGCCCGCCGCGAGCGCCCCGGCGATGTTGGTGGCGAGCGTGGTCTTGCCGCTGCCGCCCTTGGGATTGAGGATGAGCAGCGCGCGCATGCCCGCGCTCAGCCCTTGCCTTCCACCTGCGCCACGTCGCGCACTGCGCCGAAGGCGGCCGAAGTGGTCATGGCGGCATAGGCGCGGAGCGCCGGGCTCACGCTGCGCTCGCGCTGCGCCGGCTTCCAGGCCCGCGCGCCGCGCGCCTCCATGGCCTGGCGGCGGCGCGCCAGTTCTGTCTCATCGACGCGCAGGGAGATGCGCCGCGCCGGAATATCGATGTCTATCACGTCGCCCTCCTGCACCAGCCCGATGAGGCCGCCTTCCGCTGCCTCGGGGGAGACGTGGCCGATGGACAGGCCCGACGTGCCGCCGGAAAAGCGGCCGTCGGTGATGAGCGCACAGGCCTTGCCCAGACCTTTGGATTTCAGATAGCTCGTCGGGTAGAGCATTTCCTGCATGCCGGGACCGCCACGCGGGCCTTCGTAGCGGATGACCACGACCTCGCCCGCCTTGACCTCGTCGCCAAGGATGCTCGCCACCGCCGCCTCCTGGCTTTCGAAGATGCGCGCCGGCCCGGAAAATTTCCAGATCGAAGCGTCGACGCCCGCGGTCTTGACGATGCAGCCGTGCTCGGCCAGATTGCCGTATAGCACAGCCAGCCCGCCCTCCGTCGAATAGGCATGCTCGATGTCGCGGATGCAGCCGCCGGCACGGTCCAGATCCAGCGTCTTCCAGCGCTTGTCCTGGCTGAAGGCCACCTGCGTGGGCACGTTGCCCGGCGCGGCGCGGTAATAGTCGTGCACCTCGCGGTCGGTGCTGCGGCGCACGTCGTACTTGTCGATCTGCTCGCCCATGGTCTTGTGCAGCACGGTGGGCAGATCGCGGCGGATCAGGCCGGCGCGGTCGAGTTCGCCGAGGATGGCCATCACCCCGCCCGCGCGATGCACGTCCTCCATGTGGTAGAGCTGGGTGGCCGGCGCCACCTTGGCGAGGTTGGGCACGCGCCGGCTCATGCGGTCGATGTCCTTCATGGTGAAGGGCACTTGCGCCTCGTGCGCCGCGGCCAGCAGATGCAGCACGGTGTTGGTCGAGCCGCCCATGGCGATATCCAGGGCGATGGCGTTCTCGAACGCGGCGAAGCTGGCGATGGAGCGCGGCAGCACGGAGGCGTCGTCCTCTTCGTAATAGCGCTTGGCCAGTTTGACGATAAGGCGCCCGGCGGCGAGGAACAGCTTGCCGCGGTCGGCGTGGGTCGCCAACACCGAGCCGTTGCCGGGCAGGGAAAGCCCCAGCGCTTCGGTCAGGCAGTTCATCGAATTGGCGGTGAACATGCCGGAGCAGGAGCCGCAGGTGGGGCAGGCGGAGCGCTCCATCTGCATGACGTCGGCGTCGGACTCGTTGGGATTGGCCGCTGACACCATGGCATCGACCAGATCGAGATGCACGATCTTGCCGTGGATGTTGGCCTTGCCGGATTCCATCGGTCCGCCCGACACGAATACCGTGGGGATGTTCAAGCGCAGCGCCGCCATCAGCATCCCCGGAGTGATCTTGTCGCAGTTGGAGATGCACACCAGGGCATCCGCGCAATGCGCATTGACCATGTACTCCACCGAATCGGCGATGAGGTCGCGGCTGGGCAGCGAATAGAGCATGCCGCCGTGGCCCATCGCAATCCCATCGTCCACCGCGATGGTATTGAACTCCTTGGCCACGCCGCCGGCCTTTTCGATTTCGCGCGCCACCAGCTGACCCAGATCCTTCAGGTGCACGTGGCCCGGCACGAACTGGGTGAACGAATTGGCGACGGCGATGATGGGCTTGTCGAAGTCGGCGTCCTTCATGCCGGTGGCGCGCCAGAGGGCGCGCGCGCCGGCCATGTTGCGGCCATGGGTGGTAGTACGGGAGCGATAGGCAGGCATGGGAACCAAACAGGCAGGGCTATAATCCACCGGATTTTACCGCAGCCCGCCTCCATGCTCGCTCATCCCCTTATACATCCCAACATCAACCCCATCGCCTTCCATATCGGCCCGCTGCCAGTGCACTGGTACGGGCTCATGTATCTGCTGGCCTTCATCCTCGTCATCGTCATGGGACGCCGCCGCATCCATACCCAGCCCTGGCTGGACTGGACCGAGAAGGATCTCGACGATGTGCTGACCTACGGCGTGCTGGGGGTGGTGCTGGGCGGGCGCCTGGGCTATGTGCTGTTCTACCAGCCGGATTTCTACTTCGCCCACCCCGCCGACATCGTCAAGCTGTGGGATGGCGGCATGAGCTTCCACGGCGGCTTTCTCGGCGTCGCCTTCGCGCTCTGGCTGTTCGCGCGCGGCCGAGGCAAGCGATGGCTGGCCACCACCGATTTCATCGCCCCCCTCGTGCCGCTCGGGCTGTGCGCCGGGCGCATCGGCAACTTCATCAACGGCGAGCTATGGGGCCGGCCCACCACCCTGCCCTGGGGCATGATCTTCCAGGGCGCCGGGGACATCCCGCGCCAGCCCTCGCAACTCTACGAAGCGGCCCTGGAGGGTGTGGCGCTGTTCTTCATACTCTGGTTTTTCGCCAAGAAACCTCGCCCCGTTGGCGCCGTGTCCGGCCTTTTCATGCTGGGCTACGGCATCTTCCGCTTCCTGGTGGAATTCACGCGCGAGCCGGATGCCTTCCTGGGGTTTCTGGCCCTTGGACTCACCATGGGCCAGTGGCTGTCCATCCCCCTCATCCTCGCCGGCAGCGGCCTGCTGCTCTGGGCCTACCGGCGCAAGGCCTGAGTCGCGCCTCCCTTTCAGTCTCTGCCCGGCCCCGGTATAATTGCGGCCCACGGGGCGGTAGCTCAGCTGGGAGAGCGTCGCGTTCGCAATGCGAAGGTCGTGAGTTCGATCCTCATCCGCTCCACCAAATACCCATCTCAAGCAGTCTTACGAAGTTGTCCCGGAAAGCATAACCTTGCCGTTTGGCAATTTTATGGTTTCTTTTTTGGACAGAGTTGCCATTTCGGGGCGCTTTTTGAGCCTAGTTGACCACGGGTAATGACCGGCCGT
>JAJXXS010000219.1 GCA_021780975.1 Pseudomonadota bacterium | reverse complement strand
CGACTGCAGCACGAAAGGGCGCAGGTCGAGGTGGCGCGGCTCGAGATGATCGTCCACCACGGTGGGCGCCGTCGACAAGGTGAGCGTGGGCTGGGCCATGTAGTTGCGCGGGTCAGCCTGGATGAGGGCGGCGAATTTCTCGCGTTCCTGCGCGCTCGCGCGTGGGCCGATCAGCATGCCGTAGCCGCCGGATTCGTTGGCCGGCTTCACCACCAGCTTGTCCAGATTCTCCAGCACGTGATCGCGCTCGTTCTCGTGCATGCACAACCAGCTCGGTACGTTGGGAATGATCGGATCCTGGTCCAGGTAATATTTGATGATGCTGGGGACGTAGGTGTAAACCACCTTGTCGTCCGCCACGCCGGCGCCGGGCGCGTTGGCAATACCCACCTTTCCGGCCCGCCAGGCGCGCAGCAGGCCAGGCACCCCGAGGATGGAGTCGGGGCGGAAAACTTCGGGATCGAGAAAATCGTCATCGATGCGGCGGTAGATGACGTCCACGCGCGTGAGGCCCGCGATGGTCTTCATGTACACCTCGTCGCGCTCATTCACCAGGAGATCCGGGCCTTCCACCAGATAGGCGCCCATTTGCTGCGCCAGGTAGCTGTGTTCGAAATAGGCCGAATTGAAGATGCCAGGGGTCAGCACCGCGACCACCGGGCGTTCGCCCGGACGCGGCGACAGCGCGGCGAGGGTGTCGTAAAGGCGGATCGGGTAGTCGTCCACCGGCAGGATGCCAGTAGTCTGGAATACTCCGGGGAAGAGGCGTTTCATGAGCTGGCGGTTTTCCAGCATGTAGGAGACCCCGGATGGCACGCGCAAATTATCTTCCAGCACATAGATCGTGCCGTCCGCATCGCGCACCAGATCGGTGCCGCAGATATGCGCCCAGACGCCAAAACGGGGCGTGATGCCGCGGCACTGGGGGCGGAAGTTGCGCGAACCGGCGAGCACCTCGGCGGGGAAGACCTTGTCGCGCACAATGCGCTGCTCGTTGTAGAGGTCGTCGATGAACAGATTGAGCGCGCTAAGACGTTGCTTCAGCCCCGCCTCAATGCGTCGCCATTCACGCTGATCCATGATCCGCGGCACGAGATCGAAAGGCCAGGCGCGGTCGATATTGGCACCATCATCGTAGACCGTGAAGGTGATGCCTTGAGCCATGATGGCCGCGTCCACGGCGCGGCGACGCGCATCCAGAGCGCTATGATCCAGGGTTGCCAGGTAGTCGAACAGCGGCCGCGCTGTTGCGCGCGGCTGCAAGTCCGCACCGATCAACTCGTCATAGGCATGGTTGCGGCGGTAGTCTTCCAGGGATATCTGCATGGCTTCCTCACCCTCCCATTAGCAGGAAGCATGCCGGTTGCGTGACTAGGCAAGCTCTTAATGCCGCCCGCCCTGCATGCAGCGTTCGGTGCAGCCGGTTCCAGAACTAAGAACATGCTCTGGGCCCGGCGCGCAACTCAAGCAACCCCGCCTCGCATTGCTTCAAGCAGGCGATCGGAGTGTGATACCCAGCCGAAAATGCCGCCCTGGGCGCTGATCATGTCCAGACCGCTGCGTTGGAATTCTGGAAAATACGAGGCCACACAGTCTTCCGGCACCAGGCATTCGTAGCCGCGGTCATTGGCTTCGCGCACCGTGGTGTGGACGCAGACTTCCGTGGTCACGCCGGTCACCACCAGTTGGTGTATCCCGCGCTGGCGCAGAATGATTTCCAAATCCGTTGCAAAGAAAGCGCCTTTGCCGGGTTTGTCGATCACGGGCTCGCCGGGCCGGGGGTAGAGCTCTGGGACGATGTCATGACCCAGCTCGCCCCTGACCAGGATGCGCCCCATGGGCCCGGCGTCGCCGATGCCGGTCTTGCCTCGGCCACGAAGTCTCTTGGAGAGCGGCAAATCCGACAGATCACCGCGGTGGCCTTCGCGCGTGTGGATCACAGGCCAGTTGGCGGTCCGCCAAGCGGCAAGCAGCCGCTGGTTGGGGGCGATGGCGTTGCGCAGCTGGGAGACGTCATTGCCCAGCATCGCACCAAAACCCCCTGGTTCAAGGAAATCGCGCTGCATATCGATGATGAGCAGTGCGCAGCAGCCGGGCTCCAGCATGAACTCGTAGGGCTCGGCGCAGGCGGCGGCGAGTGTGTCAGCAGCCGTCGCCAGGAGGAGATCACAGCGTTCATGACGACGAATGTACGGCCGGCCTCAGCAACCAGAGGCAAGATTCCGTGGCGACCATATCGAGAGCGGTGAATTCGTCCTGGTTGGCGAGGCCGGGATCGGCGCCGGCGGCGAGCAGATACTTCAGGACGTCGAACTTGCCGGTTGAGGCCGCGTACATGAGACAGGTGGCGCCGCTGTCGTTCTGATGATCCAGGTCGGCGCCGGCGCGCACCAGCAACTCCAGCACCTCCAGATTCTCGCCCACGCAGGCAAGCCAGAGCGCCTGGTTGCCATCGATGTTTCTCGTGTCCAGCTGGGCGCCGGCGGCGAGCAGGGCGCGCACGATCGCCACGTCACCCAGGCGGCAGGCGCGCATCAGGGGCGTCATGCCGTAGGGCCCTACGGCGTTGATGTCGGCAGCGTAGCCCTGACTGGCGAGCCAGGCGGCAAGCTCGGCGCCCACCGGGGCGCTTGGGCTGGCATCCGCGGCAATCCAGCCGTCGTAGCCTTCATCCAGGCTGTAGACCTCGCGGAAGCCGAAATCGACAAACATCTGGGCATACACCTGGCTGGAGTTTCCGTGGTAGCAGTAAATGAGCACAGGGCGGTCCTTGGGCGTACGCACCAGGTAGGGCGCGGCATTGTCCATGCTCAGATGGACGGCTCCCGCGATGTGGCCCTCATGGTATGCGTTCGCGTCCCGCACATCGAAGAGCAGCACCTCCTTGCCCTGCAGCAAGGCCCGGGCGCCCGGTCTGTCGATATGTTGGAAAATCGGTTCAGGCTTCATGTGCTGTTCCCTCGTTCCTGGTGCGATGGTCGCGGCCCGGGTAGGGCGGCAGGGTGGTGATGCGGTGGTCGGCAAGGGGAACGCCGACGGTGAAGTGGTACAGCGACTGCAGGCGGTCGTCGCGCAGACCCAGAAGTTCGTGGAAAGCGTCATCGAAATAGCAGCCGATCCCGGTGCCGCGCAGGCCTGCCGCCTCTGCCTGCAGATAGAGCACGTGGCCCAGCAGCCCGGCCTCCCAATGCAGTTGCCGGTAGCGCCACGGAAGGTCGCGG
>JAJXXS010000105.1 GCA_021780975.1 Pseudomonadota bacterium | reverse complement strand
GGGTCATGGCTCGACTCTCAGAGGGCGCAACTTTGCTTCACGCCCAGGCGCTTGAGGATGCTGTCCAGCGGGCACAGGCGGGTAAAGCCGGACTGGAACAGGTTGATCCCGACGAAGGCGGTGAACCAGAGAAAATGGCTGTTGACGAACAGGGGGCTGCCCTGCACGCCCAGCGCCAGGGACAGCAGCACGAAGAAACCTGCGACGATGCGGACGATGCGTTCTACGGTCATGAAAAGCTCCTTGGGTTGAAGTTTACGACAATGGAGGCTGGCTCGGGTTCTGCACCCGCACCTGCCAGAGGTAATACAGCAGCGGAATCACCACCAGGGTCAGCACGGTGGAGGCGAAAGTGCCGAAAATCAAGGCCACCGCCAGGCCGCCGAACACCGGGTCGGTGATCATGATGGCCGAGCCCAGCACGATGGCCAGGGCGGTCAGCAGGATGGGCCGCAGGCGCACGGCGCCGGCCATGGCGACGGCTTCTTTCAGCTCATAGCCGCGCGCCCGGTAATCGAGGATGAAATCGATGAGCAGCAGCGAATTGCGCACGACGATGCCGGCCAGCGCGATGACGCCGATCATGGAGGTGGCGGTGAAGGCCTGGCCGGTAAGCCAGTGGCCGGGGAACACCCCCACCAGGGTGAGCGGGATCGCGCCCATGACGATCATGGGCAGGATGAAGGACTTGTAGTAGGCCACCAGCAGCAGGTAGATGAACACCAGCGCCACCATGAAGGCGGAACCCAGGTCGCGGAACACATCCAGGGTGAGGCGCATCTCGCCGCCCCACAGCAGCTGGTAGCCCTTGAGGCCGCTCGCCGGAGTGTCCTGGAAGCCGAGATTGCCGGTGGTGAAGCGCACGCCGGACGCCAGCGGCTTGCCGTCGATCATCCTGTCGAGCGCCAGCACCGCGTACACCGGGCTGGAGCGCACCATCTCGCCGCCGACCATGACGACGGGGTGCTGGTCGCGCGTGTAGATGGGCTGGGCCGCCGTCGTACGCTCCACCGTGGCGATGGCAGACAGCGGGATGACGCGGCCCTGGGCGTTCTGCAGGGGGATATCGAGCAGCTGCGCGGGCGACTGCCGGTCCGCGCGCGGAATGCGCACGACGATGCTGATAGGCTCCAGCGCGGCGCCTTCGTGGATCGCCCCGACGGCGAGGCCGGACACGTAGTTGTGCAGCAGCTGCGCCACCTGGCCAGGGACGATGCCGGACAGCGCCGCCTTCTCGCGGTTGACGACGATGCGGTATTCGTCGGTCGTCGCGGTGACGGTATCGTCCTGATTCATGAGGCCGTAGACCTTGCCGAAATCGGCGCGCACGTCCTTGGCCGCCGCGCGCAGCCGGGCGTAGTCGGGACCGTACAGCTCGGCCATCACCTGGGCGCGCACGGGCGGGCCCGGGGGCGTCTCGAACAATTTGATGCGCGTGTGGGGGTGCTGGGCCCGCAACGGGGCCAGGGCGGCGTAGAACTGCTGCACGATCTCGTGCGAAGAGACCGGGCGCTCGCCCTTGCCCACCAGATTGACTCGGATCTGCGCGAAATTGTCCCCGCGCTTGATCATGTCGCCACGCACGAGGGCGGCAAAGTCGATGGGCGCAGGGATGCCGGCAAAGGTCTGGTAGTCGGTGACGTAGGGATTCTTCCCCAGCAGGTCGCCCACCTGCCTGGCGATCGCATCGGTGCGCTCCAGCGGGCTGCCCGCCGGGGTATCGATCTCGACCAGGAAGGTGTTGGTGTTGTCGTTGGGCAGCATCTTGAGCTCGACGCCCAGCGGCGACAGCGGCCCGTTCACGCCGGACGGGCGGATGAACTGCCACGCCGGCATGAGCATGGCGCCCAGCAGCAGAGCCAGCACCAGGGCGAACATGACATTGCGCCGGGCGCGGTTCTCGATCAGCGGGTTGAAGAGCTTGAGATAGCTGCGGTGCAGAAAGTCCTGCTCGTGCGCACCGCGCTCCTCCAGAGTCTCGCTGTGCGCCAGCGCATCGCGTTCGGCTTTTTTGGACAGCCACAGACGCGCCGCCCAGGGCACCACCGTGTAGGCCAGGAACAGCGAGGCGAGCATGGCCACCGGCACGTTGATCGGGATGGGGCGCATGAACGGCCCCATCATGCCGGTGACGAAGGCCATGGGAATGAACGCCAGGATCACCGCCAGCGTCGCCATGTTGGTCGGATTGCCGATCTCGTTGGTGGCGAGAATCACGGTGTGCTGGAAATTCTTCGTCGCGCCGCCGTGCAGATGGCGGTGGATGTTCTCGATCACCACGATGGCGCCGTCCACCAGCAGGCCGAGCGAGAGGATGAGGGCGAACAGAGTGATGCGGTTGATGGTCTGGCCAAAGATCAGGTCCACCACCAGCACCACGAACAGGGTCAGCGGCACCGTCAGAGTGACGATGCCCGCCTCGCGCCAGCCGAGGAAGAACCACATCAGCAGCGATACGGTGATGATGGCGATGCCCAGATGCTCGACCAGAGTGTTCACCGCCTCGTCGGCCTTGGCGCCGTCGTTGCGCGTCACCGTGACGTGCACGCCCTGGGGCAGGGCGTAGGCCTCGATTTCGTGCAGTTTCTTGATGACGTTGTTCACCACCACCACGGCATTGGTGCCGGACTTCTTGGCGACCACGATGGTGACGGCGGCCATTTCCCTGCCCTGCATCCCCTTGCCGGCCGCCGGCCCATAGGCGAAATGGGAGAGGTAGTCGACCTGCTCCGGGCCATCCTCGATGCGCGCGACGTCCTTGAGGTACACCGGCTTGCCGTTGGGCGCGCCGATCATGATGTCCCCCACCTGGCGGGCGTCGCCGAGGAAGCTGTCGATGCGCACCGGGGCGACGTGGTTGCCATCCACCACGTTGCCTACAGGCGCGGCGACATTGTTGCCCTGCAGCATCTTGTCAACCTGCTCCAGCGGGATGCCGGCGGCGGCGAGCTTGGCGGGAGAGATCCAGACGTTGACCGCGCGCGGCGCGCCGCCGATGACTTCGGTGAAGGAGACGCCCGGCACGCCACGCAGATGCGCGAGGATCTTGTCCGCCACGCTGCGCAGGGTGGTGCCATCCGCGCTGGCGGAAGACAGGGTCAGGGTGAGGATGGGGACGTCGTCGACGTTGATGGGCTTGACCACCGGCTGCATCGCTCCGGGCGGGATGCGGTCGAGGTTCTGCATGAGCTGGTTGTAGATCTTCACCAGGCTCTTTTCCTGGT
>JAJXXS010000232.1 GCA_021780975.1 Pseudomonadota bacterium | reverse complement strand
CAGGCGCGGCACGCCGTATTTGTTGGCCTGGCGCCACACGGTCTCGGACTGGGGCTGCACGCCGCCCACGGCGCAATACACCATGCAGGCGCCGTCCAGCACGCGCATGGAACGCTCCACCTCGATGGTGAAGTCGACGTGCCCCGGGGTGTCGATGATGTTGATGCGGTGCTGGGGGTAGTTGCCGTCCATCCCCTTCCAGAAGCATGTGGTGGCCGCAGAGGTGATCGTGATGCCGCGCTCGCGCTCCTGCTCCATCCAGTCCATGGTCGCAGCGCCGTCGTGCACTTCACCGATCTTATGGGAAACACCGGTGTAAAAAAGGATGCGCTCGGTCGTGGTGGTCTTGCCCGCGTCAATGTGGGCAGAGATACCAATGTTCCGATAGCGTTCGATGGGGGTTGTGCGAGCCACTTTAAATTACCTGCCTGAAACTGCCCGGTTAAAACCGGAAATGCGCGAAAGCCTTGTTGGCTTCGGCCATGCGGTGGACTTCTTCGCGCTTCTTCATTGCGGAGCCGCGGCCTTCCGAGGCATCCAGCAACTCGCCCGCCAGGCGCGCGCCCATGGATTTTTCACCCCGCTTGCGCGCGGCATCGCGCAACCAGCGCATGGCAAGCGCGGTGCGCCGGGACGGACGCACCTCAACGGGCACCTGGTAGTTGGCTCCACCAACCCGGCGCGACTTCACCTCCACCACAGGGCGGATGTTGTTGAGCGCGCTGGAGAACACCTCAAGCGGGTCCTTGCCGGATTTTTTCCCGATCTGCTCGAAGGCGCCGTAAACGATGCGCTCCGCAACCGATTTCTTGCCCGCATTCATGATGGTATTCATGAACTTGGATACCTCTTGATTGCCATATTTGGGATCGGGCAGCACCACCCGCTTGGGCACTTCGCGACGACGCGGCATAGCTAGACTCCTTTATTTGCCCTGCTTGGCGCGCTTGGCACCATATTTGGAACGTGATTGTTTGCGGTCCTTGACCCCCGCCGTATCGAGGGAACCGCGCACCGTGTGGTAACGCACGCCGGGCAAGTCCTTGACCCGGCCTCCACGAATCAACACCACCGAGTGTTCCTGCAGATTATGGCCTTCGCCCCCGATATAGCTGATCACCTCGAAACCGTTGGTCAGGCGAACCTTGCAGACCTTCCGCAAGGCGGAGTTCGGCTTTTTCGGGGTCGTGGTATACACGCGCGTGCATACGCCGCGTTTTTGCGGACAGGCTTCCAGTGCAGGAACCTTGCTCTTGGCCTGCGGGGCTTCGCGAGGCTTGCGTATCAGCTGATTGATGGTTGGCATATGTTTTCTGTTGGCTACTCTCAAAACAACCGGGACGGCATTCGCCGTCCCGTCACGGTATTCAAGAGGGCCGATCTCCAGGAAGGCCCCAGCAAAGACCGCGGATTCTAGGGGATCAGGCCCGCGATGTCAAGCAACCTCCTGGTCGGTGGAGGGTGCCCCCTCTTCCAGAAGATGGCCCGCACCGAGATCCTCTCCAGCCTCTTGGCGACGGCGGGTGGTGTGGTAGGCCAACCCCGTGCCGGCCGGGATCAGACGCCCGACGATCACGTTTTCCTTGAGGCCGCGCAAGTCATCACGCTTGCCCATGATGGCCGCCTCGGTCAGAACTCTCGTGGTTTCCTGGAAGGAAGCTGCAGAGATGAAGGAATCAGTGGACAACGAGGCCTTGGTGATACCGAGCAACACCGGCTCATAGGTCGCCGGCTCCTTGCCTTGTGCAAGCATTTCGTCGTTCAACTGCAGCGCCTCGGAACGCTCTACCTGCTCGCCCGGAATCAGGGCGGTATCACCCGGATCCTGGATATTCACCCGGCGCAGCATCTGGCGCACGATGACTTCGATGTGCTTGTCGTTGATCTTCACGCCCTGCAGACGATAGACGTCCTGAACCTCATCGATGATGTAACGCGCGAGCGCCTCAACACCTTGCAAACGCAGAATGTCATGGGGCTCGACCGGACCGTCCACGATGACCTCGCCCTTGTTGACGACCTGGCCGTCATGAGCCAGCACGTGCTTGTCCTTGGGGATCAGGTACTCATGCGCCTGGCCGTCGAAATCGGTGATGACGAGACGCTGTTTGCCTTTCGTATCCTTGCCGAAAGACACCGTCCCGGTGGTCTCTGCCAGCATGCCCGCGTCCTTCGGCGAACGCGCCTCGAACAGTTCCGCCACACGCGGCAGACCGCCGGTGATGTCCCGGGTTTTCGAGGTTTCCTGCGGGATGCGCGCCAGCACGTCACCAACGCCCACGTCCTGGCCGTTCTTGACGGTGATGATCGAGCCGATCTGGAATGTGATGTTCACCAGGGTATCGGTGCCGGCTATTTTCACCTCGCGCCCGTTTTCGTCCAGCAGCTTGACCTGCGGGCGCAGACCTTTGGCAGCCGCTCCCGCCTTGCGCTTGGGATCGATGACCACCAGCGTGGAAAGCCCGGTGACCTCGTCCACCTGCTTGGCCACCGTAACCCCCTCTTCCACGTTCTCGAAGCGCACACGCCCGGCGTATTCGGTGACGATGGGACGCGTATGGGGATCCCAGGTCGCCAGGATGGCGCCCGCCTTGATTTTCGCGCCGTCCGCGGCAGCCAGCGTGGCGCCATAGGGCACCTTGTGGCGTTCGCGCTCACGGCCATTGTCGTCCATGATCAGGAGTTCGCCGTTGCGGGCGATGACAACCAGTTCGCCCCGCGCATTGGAAACGTAACGCATGGTCGCCGAATAGCGCACCGTGCCGTTGGACTTGGCATCCAATTGGCTGGCTGCCGCGGAACGCGACGCCGCACCACCGATGTGGAAGGTGCGCATGGTGAGCTGGGTGCCCGGCTCGCCGATGGACTGGGCGGCGATGACACCCACCGCTTCACCGGCGTTCACCAGATGGCCGCGTCCCAGGTCGCGCCCATAGCATTTGGCGCACAAGCCGTAGCGGGTCTGACAGGTGAGCGGAGTGCGCACCTTGACCTCGTCTATACCCATTGCCTCAATGGCTTCGACAGCCGCCTCATCCAGCAGTGTCCCGGCCTCCAGGAGAGTTTCCTGGCTTTCCGGATTGACCACATCGACGGCGGCCACGCGGCCAAGGATTCTCTCGCGCAGCGGTTCGACCACCTCGCCCCCTTCCACCAGGGCCTTCATGACCATGCCGTCGCGGGTACCGCAATCATCGTCGGTCACCACCAGATCCTGCGTCACG